>DATHZU010000450.1:0-7263 GCA_035458445.1 Thermohalobaculum sp.
GGTTTTTGAGCCGGGGGATTGCGTGCCCCGGCCCGGCGCTTATAAATCGGTCCGTACAGCGCCGCTGCGAGAGAGGGACCGATGACCGACAGGCTGCCTCACGAGAAGGGCTTCCACATTTCCTGGGAGCAGATCCACCGCGACAGCCGGGCGCTGGCCTGGCGGCTGGACAAGCAGGGGCCGGGACCCGAGGGCCGCTGGCGCTCGGTGGTGGCGATCACCCGGGGCGGCATGGTGCCCGCCTGCATCGTGGCGCGCGAGTTGAACATCCGCCACGTCGATACGGTCAGCGTGAAATCCTACGACCACCAGACCCAGGCCGAGCCGACGGTGATCAAGGCGCCCGATCCCTCGATCGGCGACGGCACCGGCGTGCTGGTGATCGACGACCTGGTCGATTCCGGGCGTACGCTGGAGGTGGTGAAGAAGCTCTACCCCAAGGCCCATTTCGCCACCGTCTACGCCAAGCCGAAGGGCCGCCCGCTGGTGCAGACCTTCATCACCGAGGTCAGCCAGGACACCTGGATCTTCTTCCCCTGGGACATGGCGCTGCAATATGTCGAGCCCTATCGCGGTACCGCCTAGGGCCAGGAACCTGCCGCCGATTCTCGCGATTTGATGTAGCGCCGGCACCGGGGGGCTGCGCCGCCCTACGGCCCGTTCGCGCCGGGAAGGGCTGCCGAGACCAGAACCGCCGCCGCCGCCCTTGCCTCCTCGGCCGGGGCCTTCTCGTAACCCATATGCGCCGCCACGATGGCGCCCTCGGCCAGCAGCAGCAGGGCGCGTGCCAGCCTGTCCGGGTCGGGCGCGCCCGCCGCCTCGGCCAGCTTGCGCACATGCACGAACATCAGGCGCTTGTGCTCGGCCGATTGCGCGTGGATCGGGTGGTCCGGCTCCTGGTACTCGGCCGCCGCCTTGATGAACATGCAGCCGCGGAAGCTTGGCTGGCCGAACCATTCGCCCAGCGCATCGAAGATCGCCAGCAGCCGGCCGCGCGGGCTGTCGGCCAGTTCGTCGACGCGGCGCGCGAACCAGTTGCGGAACTGCTCGTCGCGCAGCCGCAGCACCGCCAGGATCAGATCCTCCTTGGTGCGGAAGTGCTTGTACATCGAGGTCTTCGAGATGCCGGTCTCGGCAACCAGCCGGTCCATCCCGGTGGCCTGGAACCCCGTGCGGTAGAAGGCCGCCAGCGCCTTCTGAACCAACTCGTCACGCTTGGTCGGCCGCATGATTCGCTCCATGTTGAACTGAACGGTTAGTATATATGATCGGAGAATCCGAAGAAAGTTTGGAAAAATTAGGCGTCATATCAGTGCCATATCCTGAATCTCCCATCTGTAGTGAGCGTAAGGTTGAATCAAGCAGGTTGACACAGTGTACCGATCAGTACATTTTGCACTTACGGAATTCACCGGCCACCGGTGCCGCCGTTTCCCAGAGGGAGCCAAGAAATGTCCCGTCCGCCCCTGCCGCCGTTCACCGCCGAGACCGCCCGCGCCAAGGCGCGTGCCGCCGAGGACGCCTGGAACTCGCGCGACCCTGCCCGCGTGGCGCTGGCCTACACGCCGGACAGCCAATGGCGCAACCGCGCCGAATTCCTGACCGGCCGGGCCGAGAT
Source organism: Thermohalobaculum sp. (assembly GCA_035458445.1). Taxonomy (GTDB): domain Bacteria; phylum Pseudomonadota; class Alphaproteobacteria; order Rhodobacterales; family Rhodobacteraceae; genus Thermohalobaculum. Next base: position 1,619 of record DATHZU010000450.1, read on the forward strand.
CGAGGCCTTCCTGATCCGCAAATGGGCGCGCGAGCTGGACTACCGCCTGATCAAGGAGGTCTGGGCCACCGCGGACAACCGCATCGCCGTGCGCTTCGCCTATGAATGGCACGACCATGGCGGTCAGTGGTTCCGCTCCTACGGCAACGAGAACTGGGAGTTTGCCGCGGACGGCCTGATGCGCCGCCGCATCGCCTCGATCAACGACCTGCCGATCGCCGAGGCCGACCGCAAATACCGCTGGCCGCAGGGACGCCGCCCGGACGATCATCCGGGGCTGTCGGATTTGGGTCTCTGAAACAGTGACCGGGCCAAACCCAGAAGCCAGGGAGAAGGACCATGATGATCGACGCCGATTTCAGCGAAAGGGTCGTGCTGCACGCGGACGAGATCGAATGGCTCGCCTCGCCGATGCCTGGCGTCAAGCGCCGTCCGCTCGACCGCATCGGCGGTGAGGTCGCCCGTGCGACGACGATCGTCCGGTTCGATCCGGGAAGCGCGTTCTCGCCCCACATCCATGACGGCGGTGAGGAATTCATCGTGCTGGAGGGTGTGTTCCAGGACGAGTCGGGTGACTTTCCCGCAGGCTCCTATGTGCGCAACCCCCCTACCTCGCGCCACACACCTGCCTCGGCGCCCGGCTGCACGATTTTCGTGAAGCTCTGGCAGTTTGACCCGGACGACCGCACGCAGGTGCACATCGACATGACCTCGGGGGAGGCCGTTCCCGATCCGGCACGTCCCGGTGTGGAGGTGCTGCCCCTCTATGCAGACCGGAACGAGACGGTCAGGCTCGAGAGCTACGCGCCCAATGCCTCGACACGGCTGGCGGTGCCGGGCGGTGCCGAGCTTCTGGTGCTGGAAGGGACCGCGGCCGAAAGCGGCGACGCGCTGCGCCGCAACTCTTGGGTTCGGATTCCGGCGGGCGGCAGGATCGACCTCGCCGCCGGTCAGCATGGCGCCCGGATCTGGGTCAAGACCGGCCATCTGCGCAAGATCACGACGCCTCCCACATACCCCGCTTGACGCCGAGGATCCAGATCATGGCCCGCGCCTTCGCCGAAATCGCCTTCACCCCCGCCGTCCGCGCGGTCCAGGCCCGCCAGGGCTCGGCGGACGGGTACGACCGGTTCCTGGCGCCCGAGACCGACCCGGCGAACCGTCTCGGGCCGGAGGAGGCGGCATTTGTGGAAGCCCGCGACGGCTTCTACCAGGCCACGGTCTCGGAAACCGGCTGGCCCTATGTGCAGTTCCGCGGCGGCCCGCCGGGCTTCCTGAAGGTGTTGGACGACCAGACCGTCGCCTATGCCGATTTCCGCGGGAACCGACAGTATGTCAGCGCCGGGAATCTGGCCGGCGACGGCCGGATATCGATGATCCTGATGGATTATCCGAACCGCCGCCGCCTCAAGGTTTTCGGGCATGCCCGACTGTCCGACGACCCGGAGCTGGTCGCCCGGCTGCATGTGGAGGGCTACAAGGCGCGGCCCGAGCGCGCCGTGGTGATCACAATCGCCGGGCTCGACTGGAACTGCCCCCAGCATATCCCGGTCCGCCTGACCCGCGAGGAGCTCGAGCCGCATCTGGCGCCGATCAAGGCGCAGCTCGCGCGGCTGCAGGCCGAGAACACCGAACTGCGGGCCTGGCTGGGCTCGAAGGAATAGGCCGCGGCAGTCTGCGCTGGACCCGCCGTTGCGGTTGCGCCAAACTCGCGCCGGAGACTTTTTGCAGGGCGGAGAATTCGCAATGGCCACGGCGGCACCGGTGATCGGCGACAGCCTGATCGAGGACTTCCAGCGCGACGGCTGCGCGGTGATCCGCGGCCTCTTCGCGCCCTGGGTCGAGGGCGCGCGGGTCGGCATCGAGGAGAACATGGCGGCGCCCTCGTTCCGCGAGCGCACCTATGTCCCCGACGACGGCTCGGCGCCGTTCTTCCAGGATTTCTGCAACTGGGACCGCATCCCCGGCTACCGGGCGCTGGTGCGCGAGTCGGCGATGGCCGAGACCGCCGCGCGGCTGATGGGCTCGCGCACCGCGCGCATCTTCCACGACCACGTGCTGGTCAAGGAGCCCGGCACCTCGATCGCCACGCCCTGGCACCAGGACCAGCCCTATTACCTGTGCGAGGGGCGCCAATCGGTGTCGTTCTGGATTCCGCTGGACCCGGTGCCGCGCGAGCGGACGCTGGAATTCGTCGCCGGCTCGCATCTGTGGGGCAAGGATTTCCGCGCCGACCGCTTCGACGGCACCAATCTCTATCCCGGCGACACCGCCGAGTCGGTACCGGATGTGGGCACCGGACGCGAGCAGTTCGACATCCGCGGCTGGGCGATGGAGCCGGGCGACGCGGCGGTGTTCAACTTCCGCACCCTGCATGGCGCGCCGGCCAATGCCTCGGCGGTGCGCCGCCGGGTGATCTCGGTGCGCTGGGTCGGCGACGACGCGCGCTTCGCCAAGCGCCTGGGCCGTACCTCGCCGCCGTTTCCCGACCTCGAATACAGCGACGGCGCTATCTTCGATGCGCCGGAGTTTCCGGTTCTCTACCCTGCCTGAGGCGCGTCACGCCACCCTCCCGCGCCCGGTCGCCACGGAATGCCGCCAATGACAGAACCGCAATTCACCACGCTCTGGCCCACCCTCCTGATGCGCCACGCGCTGCCGGGCGCGGCACAGGCGAACCCCATCCTCGCCGGTCTGATCGAGGAGATGGACGCCAAGGCGGCCGACATGACCGCGGACTACCTGGCGACCGATTTCCTGGCGCATCCGCACCCGGCCATCGGCTGGCTGAAGTCCTGCTTCGAGCGCGCCGTGCTGGACTACGCCCGCCATGCGGGGATCGACTACAAGCTGGATTTCAGCATCCAGGCCTGGCCCAACGTCAACCGCTTCGGCGACTACCACAACCTGCACAACCACCCGCACAGCTGGCTGAGCGGCACCTATTATGTCCGCGTCCCGCCGGGTGCGCGGCCCGAGGGCACGCGGTCGGACCTGGACCCGAACGCCATCAGCTTCTTCGACCCCCGCCCGCAGGCGAACATGCTGGCGATCCGGGGCGATCCCCAGGTCGATCCCGAGCACCGCATCCTGCCCTCGGCGGGCGAACTGCTGCTGTGGCCGGCCTTCCTGCACCATCTGGTGCATGTGAATCTGGCCGATCAGGCCCGTATCTCGGTCTCGTTCAACGTCGTTCTGCGCTGGCGCGACGACTATCTGCCCTGAGCCGCGATTGCGTTTCAGAATCTCACGCAGCCGTGTCCATCCTTGATTTCCTCGCCGCGCCCTCTGCGGCGAACATGGCGCATGCATGAACGCATATCCGACCGGGAGATTCCGCCAATGACCAGCACACTGCGACTGCTTGCCACCGGTGCCGCCCTCACGGGCCTGGCCGCCTGCGCCCCGTCCAGCGCCCAGGCACTTTGCGATGTCGAGAAGCCCGGCTCCGAACTGACCTATGACGAGGCGAATGCGGTCTACGAGTGCATCGCCGCCGACCTCCATGCCGGCTACATGAACGGCGACAAGAAGTGGATCCCGGCCGAGTTCGTTTCCGACTACCGCGGCTGGACCCAGGCCAGCACGGTCCCGGCCAATCCGGGCTTCCATGGCGGGCGCTTCCTGCTGACATGGGTCAACGAGGTGGGCGCCGCGGAATACGTCAAGTACAAGGACGCGGACGTGAACATCCCGGCCGGCACCGTGATCGCCAAGGAATCCTTCACGGTCGCCGATTCCGGCCACGTCACGGCGGGCCCGCTGTTCATCATGGAGAAAGTGGCAGCCGGCAAATCCCCCGAGACTATGGACTGGTACTACATGGCCGTGGCGCCGGGCGGCGCGCCGATGGCGGTGCCGGTCGTGCAGGCCTGCAGCGAATGCCACATGGGCAATTTCGGACACCAGGGCGGCCTCGGTTATCCGGTCGAGGACGCACGCATTCCGCAGTAGAGCCGGGCAGACCTCCCAGTGGACCCTAGCTCTCCTCGCCCGGGCCGGCGCGATCCGGCCCGGGCGTTAGCCGTGCCGCTCCGGCACCGGGCAGTCGCGCAAGGGTGAATGCCGCCTGCCGCGATCTCTGGTACACTGGCGCGAATGATCAAGCCCGCGGCGCCCATCTGCCCTGCTGTCGGCTGACATCCCGGGTCATGGACCAACCGCGGTCGTGGACATCTACGGCTTGGGAGGAGAACCATGGCCCAGACGATCAGGAATCCGATAGAATGGAGTGCCGATCTGGTGAAGGACGGCCTCCGTTACACCGAGTCGGTGGGCGAACACCTGGGGGGCGAGGGTGCCGACCCTCTGGCCGAGCTGCCGCAGATCCGGCAGATCGGCATATCCGACCTGAAGGACAGCCTGAAGAAGGGGGTCGCCGACTTCGCCGCCTGCCGGACTGATATCGCCTTCCTCTGCATCATCTATCCCATTGTCGGCCTGTTCGTGACCTGGCTGGCCTTCGATCGCAACCTTCTGCCGCTGATCTTTCCGGCCGCGTCCGGCTTCGCGCTCCTGGGTCCGGTCGCTGCGGTCGGCGCGTACGAGTTGAGCCGCCGGCGCGAGCGCGGCGAGCCTGCAAGCTGGGGCGATGCGCTGAAGGTGCTGGCCTCGCCCTCCTTCGCGGCGATCCTGGTGCTGGGGCTGGGGCTGCTGGCGGTCTTCGCTGCCTGGATGCTGGCCGCCTTCGGGGTTTATTCCGCCACGATGGGGCCCGAGGCGCCGGAATCTGCCCGGACCTTCCTGCGCGACGTACTGACGACCGGCGCGGGCTGGACGATGATCGTCGTCGGCTTCGCGGTGGGGTTCGTGTTCGCCGCCGCGGTGCTGGCGGTCAGCCTGATCTCGTTCCCGCTGCTGCTCGACCGCAATGTCGGGCTTCCGGCCGCGGTGCTTACCTCGGTCAAGGTGACCATGGCAAACCTGCGCACGGTGGCCACCTGGGGCCTGATCGTCGCGGCTGGCCTGGCGCTCGGCTCGATTCCGGCCTTCCTCGGGCTGATCATCGTGATGCCGGTTCTGGGTCACGCGACCTGGCACCTGTACCGCAAGGCCGTGGTGCCGCCGGAAGCGGCTGCCTGACGGCCAGGCCGCTCAGCGCCTGGCGGCCTTGAACCGCACCAGGCTCTCGGCCGGCCAGAACTCGGCGGCCCGGTAGTATTCGGGCACCGCCCGCGCGCCCTCCGGGATGATCACCCAGGGCTGCTTCGAGGCGGTGTAGATGTGGATGTCCGGGGGCAGGGCGTCCGGGTCGTCGAGCGTGCCCACCCGGACGAAATGCACGCCGTCGCCCGCCCCGGCATAGTTGCTCCACACCGCCACCTGACAGGCCGGGCAGCGGGCGATCTTCTGGCCCCGCCCGCTGGCCGTGGGCACGGTGACCCCCTGCGGGGTGCCGGACAGTAGATCCACCCGATCCGCCTCGACCATGGCGTTCAGGGCGAAGGCGCCGCCGCTCAATCGCTGGCACTCGCGGCAATGGCAGCAATGCACGAACATCGGCGCGCCGCTCATCCGGAACCGCACCTTGCCGCAGGCGCAGCCGCCTTCCATCGCCGTATCATTATCGCTCATCGGATTTTTCCTCCGGTTACCGGGCCGGGCGCCGGCTCTGCCTTGACGAAGCCCGCTCCGGGAGTGGATCG
>DATHZU010000451.1:0-4165 GCA_035458445.1 Thermohalobaculum sp.
GGGGGCTCCTGGTTCGTCTCTGGGCGAGGTAAGGTCCTGCCGTGAAAATGCAAGCGGTTCAGGCAGGCGCCAGGGTGTGCAAGCTTGCACACTTGCTTAAGCGCTTGAGCAACAGAGATAAATTGGTTAACACTGCTTGAGTCCCATGCTACGTGACACCATCCGCAGGATAGGCGAAGCCCGTCCTACGCGTGGTGTCGCGTCGTGTGCCTCGGCCTCGGCCGCCCGACAAGCCACTCGGATATTCAAACGCTTGAACGGCACCCCGGGCGTTCGCACAATCTCCAGAGGGAGCTGAGATGGACATCGTGGGATTAAGGCGGGCCTTGTGAAATTGCCAAAGGGCCTCCGGCAAATCAAACCCGGCATCAAGCGGCTGCTGGCGGCAGAGCGGCGCAGACGGCTGGGCGGCATCCCCTTCATCGCCGTGACTGGCAGCGCCGGAAAGTCGAGCACGGTCGCGATGCTGGACCATATCCTCAGCGGCGAGCGCAATGGCGTCTGCGCGGCCGGCGCAAACAACAGCCGCAAGGTCGTGAGTTCGCTGCGCCGCGCCCGGTTGGATGCCGAGTATTTCCTCGTGGAGGTCAGCGCCGAGCGCCCGGGAGCGCTGGACGAGCGGATCGGCCTGCTGAAGCCGAATCTGGCGGTCGTCACGACGGTCGGGCTCGACCACAAGAGCGCGTTCCGGACCTGCGAGGCGGTCGCGGCCGAGAAAGGAAAGCTCGTCGAATGCCTGCCCGCCGATGGGATCGCGATCCTGAACGCCGACAACCCGCATGTATTCGCCATGGCGTCGCGCACCCGGGCGCGGGTGGTGACGTTCGGCCTCGCCGAAGGCGCCGATGTCCGCGCCGTCGATGTCACTTTCACCTGGCCGGATCGTCTTGGCTTCACGGTCGAGGTTCGTGGGGCGCGCAGGCGTGTCCAGACACGGCTGGTTGGCAAGCACTTCGCCCCTTCTGCCCTTGCCGCGATCGCCACCGCGCTCGAACTGGGGCTGTCGCTCGACAGCTGCGCGGATCGTCTGGCCAGCATGGAGCCCGTCTATCAGCGGATGTCGGTTCACCGGCATCCGACCGGAGCGTGGTTCATCGCCGACTCCTACAAGGCGGCGGCATGGAGCCTGGCGGCGAGCTTCGCCGTTCTCGAGGGCGCACGGGCACCGCGCCGTACCGTGGTGATCGGCCACCTGTCGGACACGGCCGGCCATGACCAGAAGAGCTACTCGCGCGCAGCGCGCGCGGCGCTCGATGTGGCGGACCGGGTGGTTCTCGTTGGCGAGAAGGCCAAATACGCGAGCAAGCTTTTGAACGGCCCCGAGGCCGATCGCGTCACGCTGATCCCGAGATTCGTCGATTTCATCGACTGGCTCGACCGGAACCTGATCGAGGACGAAGTCGTCATCCTGAAATCGGTGTCGAAAAGCCATCTGGAACGCGCGTTCCTGTTTCCCCGGTTCGGAGCGTTCTGCACCCTCGACAGTTGCACCAAAGGCAGGTCCTGCGCCGTGTGCAGCGTCACGGCCGGGATCGATGGGCTCCGAGAGGCGGTTCTGGGGGGGCGATCCGAGACGATGTCGCAGATCGCCCGGTCGTGAGATCGGTGCGCAGCTAGCGAACCCAGGCATTCTTTGGCGCTTGTCAGCCCATTGCCGAAGACCGAGGCGGTCTCGGCCGATGTCAGGGGCGTGCGCGGCGGCACGCCGGCCCGGCTCATTCGGCCCTGAGTGCGCCCGACGGGGGCAGCGTCCCGGCCCGGCGAGCCGGAATGAAGCCGAACACGACACCGACACCGGCGGCGAAGGCCAGCGCCGCCAAGGCCGCCTCGGGCGCGACCAGCACCGGCCAGCCCGCGAGCCGTCCGAGCAACTCGGAGGTGACAACACCCATGGCGATCCCGATTCCGCCGCCGATCAGGCATACCAGCAATGCCTCGGCCAGAAACAGCCGGACGATGTCCCGGCGGCGCGCGCCGAGGGCCAGCCTGAGTCCGATCTCGCGAGTGCGCTCGGTCACCGAGACCAGCATGATGTTCATGATCCCGATGCCGCCGACCACCAGCGAGATCGACGCGATGGCCGCCAGGAGCCAGCCGATCGTTTGCTCGGCCCCGCGCTGCGCGCTGATCGCGGCGGCCGGGTCCGTAACCCGGAATCCGGCCTCGGTGTCCGGGGTCACCCGGTGGCGCTGGCGCAGCAGCCCCTCGATGCCGGCGCGCGCATCCGCCACCAGCCCGGGCGTGGCGGCCTTGGCCAGGATGTAGGAGGCCGCGCCGGGCGTCACGCCGCCGCCAGCGGTGCCAAGTCGCAGCCGCGCAGTCGAGAACGGCACGAAGGCGATGTCGTCCTGATCGCGCCCGGTGCCGGATTCGCCCTTGCGCTCGAGGACGCCGATCACCCGCATCGGCGTATTCAGCACCCGGATCTCGCGCCCGATCGGGTCAGCGGCGCCGAACAGCCGCTCGGCGACCGTGGCGCCCAGCAGAACGACCTTGCCAGCGCCAGCCTCCTCGCGCTGCGCAAAGTCGCGGCCGGACGCAACCGGCCAGTCGCGGATGGTGAAATAATCCGCCGTGGTGCCATTGATCCGCGCGCTCCAGTTGCGGTTTCCGGCGACCAGCCGTGCCTGCCCCTGCAGGGCCGGGGCGGCGAGGGTTACTTCCGGCACGCCTGCCGCGATCGCCTCGGCATCGGCGGCGGTGAGCGCCACCGGGCGCACCCGGCTGCCTGCATCCCGCTCCGCCCCCGGCAGCGCCATCAGCACATTGGCGCCAAGCGTTCCGATCTGCGCGGCGATCCGCGCCTGCGCCCCGGCGCCGACCGCCAGCATCGCGATCAGCGAGCCTGTGCCGATGATGATGCCGAGCATCGCCAGCAGGCTCCTGAGCACATTCGACCGGATCGACCGGACGGCGTCGCGGAGAATTTCGCCGACCGGCATCAGGCCGCCTCGCACTGCGGCACCGGCAGCGGACCGTCGCGCAGGATGCGGCCGTCCGAGATCAGCACCAGCCTGGTGCCGCGGACCGCGACCGCCGCGTCATGGGTCACCACCACGACGGCGCGGCCCTCGCCGCAACAGGCGCCGAGCAGGTCCAGCACAAGCTCGCCGCTGCGGCTGTCGAGCGCGCCGGTCGGCTCGTCGGCGACGATGATCTGAGGGTCGGTCACCAAGGCCCGGGCGATGGCCACCCGCTGCTGTTCGCCGCCGGACATGGCCGGCGGCAGGGCAGCGGCGCGATGGGTCAGCCCGACCCGGTCGAGCGCGGCCTCGGCCCGGCGCAGGCGCTCGCGGCGCGGCAGACCGCGATAGATGAGCGGCAGTTCGACATTGCCGAGCGCGGTGCGCCGCGGCATCAGGTGGTAGGCTTGGAAGACGAAGCCGATATGGCGGTTGCGCAGCCACGCCTGACGGTCGGCGGAGGCAACCGTCACCTCCTCGCCCATGATCCGAAGCCTGCCGCCGGTCGGCCGATCCAGCAGCCCGATCAGATTCATCAGGCTGCTCTTGCCCGAGCCGGACGGGCCCATCACGGCGACAAGCTCGCCGGGCGTAACCGCAAGGCTGGCATCGCGGAGCGCGGTGAAGGCGCCCGGACCGGTGCCATAGACCTTCGAGAGGCCGGTGGCCTCGATCAGCGCGTGCCCGGCCATCAGAAGCTGATCCCGAACAGGCGCCGCCCCTCGTCGCGCGGCACCCGGCCGGTGACGACCCTCTCACCTGCGGCCAGATCGCCGGAAATCACCGCCACGTCGGCGCCGTCGTCAAGGCCGAAGGCGACGCGGCGCGGCTCGATGCCGTCGTCGCCCAGAACCCACAGGGCCCCATCGGGGGCGCCGGCGCCCTCGAACCGCAGCGCCGCCAGCGGCACGGTCAGGCCGGGTCCGTCCTCGCCGACCGCGATATTGACCGTCGAGGTCATGCCGGGCAGCAGCAGGCCGTCCGGGTTCTCGGTCTCCAGCACCACGATATAGGTGACGACGCCCTGGACCAGCCGCGCCGCCTTGCGGATCTCGGTGACCCGCGCCGAAAAGCTGTGACCCGGGAAGGCCTCGACCGTGAACTCCGCCGGCTGCCCGACGGCGATCTCGCCGATGTCGGTCTCGTCGATATTGGCATGGATATTCATCGCCGCCAGGTCGCCGGCGATGGTGAAAAGAACC
>DATHZU010000452.1:0-8835 GCA_035458445.1 Thermohalobaculum sp.
CTCAATCGAAAACTCGTAGAACAGCGATCCTTGCGCCACCTGCCTCGGTCCCAGCATCGTTCCCACCCCATTCAACCCTCTAGGATTGAATCAGCGAGAGACAACTACTTCAACAAAGACTTTTTCAACAGCATCTCCCGCGCAGCGGACCTTCAGCCGACGTGGAAGTATGGGTCTTGACCCCTAGACCAATCCCGCTTCGGACTGAACCAGTGAGACATCTGCGCGAACAGGCTCGACACCATCGAATTCTTCCAGTGCGTTCAGTAGGGCGTCGTTTCAGGTCTCTCGGTCAGAAAAGGAATTCTGCTCTAACGGCCCAACGCCGCCATGGCGCGTTCCGCCACGCGGCCGGGCTCGGCCTCGGCAGCGATCCGCTGCCAGCGGATCGGGCCGAGATCGTAGCCGGTCTGCTTCTCGATCACCGCGGCGGTTGCGTCCGACGCGTCGGCGCCACGCGCGCCGACTCGCGCCTTCAGCCGGTCGACCGGGGCCTCGAGCCAGATGCCGTCGAAGCGGAGCCCGGCGGCCTCGGCGATGCCGGAGGCGCGGTCGCGCTCGTCGGCGCGCAGATGCGCGGCGTCCAGGATCACCGTGGCGCCGCCCGACAACGCCATCTGCGCGCGGTCCCACATCGCGCCGTAGACCCTTTCCGAAACCTCCGGCGCATAGGCCTCCGCGGGCAGGCGTTCGGTCTCGTCCACGCCCCACAGCCCCTTGCGGATCACGTCCGAGCGCAGCACGACGGCGCCGAGCCTGCGGGCCAGCGCCCAGGCCAGCGTCGACTTGCCGGAGCCGGAAAGCCCGCCGACGGCGATCAGCCGGGCGGGACCGTCGCCGGCGAGGTAGCTGATGCCGAGGTCCAGATAGGCCCGCGCCTCGGTCAGGGCATCGGCATGGGCCGTCAGGTCGCGGCCCTGGAGCGCCAGGGCGCCGACCTTGGCCCGGATGCCGGCGCGGCAGGCCTTGAAGAACGGCAAGAGCTTCAGCCCGCCATAGGCGGTATCCACCTCGGCGCCGGGCTCGGACGCCATCCGTTCGGCCCAGGCGTTGAACACCTCGACCGAGAGCTCGCCATGGCCGCGGTGGTCGAGGTCCATCAGCAGGAAGGCGAGGTCGTAGAGCGGGTCGACATTGGTGAAGGCCTCGTTGAACTCGATGCAGTCGAAGGGGGCCGGGCGGCCCTGCCACAGCACGATGTTGCGCAGATGCAGGTCGCCGTGGCAGCGCCGGGCGCCCCGGCTGGCGGCCAGGCCGTTGCAGGCCGCGGCGCGGGCCTGCACCGCCGCCGAGAACCGGGCGACGGCCCCGGCGCCGAGTATGTCCTCGAGGTGGTGCAGCTCGTTGGCCTCGCGTCCTGCGAAGGCGGGGAGGCGGCCCATGCCCTCGCGGCGCGGCGCAGCCTTGTGCATGTCGGCCACCGCCTTGCCGAGGCTGCGCATCAGCTCGGGCGTCAACCGGCCATCGGCGGCCATGCGGTCGAACAGGTCCTGCTGGCGAAAGCGGCGCATCACCACCAGCGGCTCGGCGGTGTCAGGCAGGGTGCCGTCCGGCGGGACCAGGCGCCAGCCACCGCCCTGGGGAAGCAGCCCGCCGAGGCCCAGATAGAGGCCGGGCGCGGTGGGCGCGTTCAGGTCGATCTCGGCCTGGGCGAAGCCCCGCCGCCGCTCGAGGGTGGCGTAGTCGAGCCAGCCGTAATCGACCGGGCGGCGCAGCTTCCAGGCGCGCTCGCCCGCCACCACCACCACGGCAGTGTGGGTGTCGATGCGCTGCACCTCGGCCCCGCCATGGGTGGCGGGGCTGGCGAGGAATTCGGCCATGCGCTCGAATTCGGACAAGGCAGTCAGCCGACCACCTTCTTCCACGGCCGGACCTCGGCGCTGGCGAAGAGGCCCGCCGCGAGGTAGGGGTCGGACGCGGCCCAGGCGCGGGCACCGGCCTCGTCGCCCTCGTAGATCAGCAGCGAGCCGCACATCTCGCCATTGGCGTCCAGGAAGGGGCCTGCCTGGACGATGGCGCCGTTCGATCCCTTGATATGGGCCAGATGGGCCTCGCGGTTGGCCTTGCGGATATCCAGCGCGCCGGGCTTGTCGACACAGATGATGGCGTAGAGCATTGGGTTTCCTCCGGTATCACTCCCGCCTGAGCGGGCGGTTGAACAGTTTCTCGACCGCCTGGGGCACGGTCAGGGTGCCCTCGACCAGCGCCGCCACCACCGAGGCGACGGGCATCTCGATCCCGAGACGCGCGGCCATCGCGGCCACCGGGGCGGCGGTGGCGGCGCCCTCGTAGGTGCGGCCGTCGGCTGCCAGCGCAGCAGGCGTTGTCCCCTGCCCCAAGGACAGCCCGTAGGCGAAGTTGCGCGAGGTGGCCGAGGCGCAGGTCAGCGCCAGGTCGCCGAGACCGGAGAGCCCGGAGAGCGTGGCGGCACGGCCGCCGAGGGCGGTTCCCAGCCGGACCATCTCGGCGAAGCCGCGCGTCATCAGCGCCGCCCGGGCGCTCTCGCCGAGGCCGATCCCGATCGCCGCCCCGCAGGCGATGGCGATAACGTTCTTCACCGCGCCGCCGATCTGGGCGCCGGTCACGTCGTCGGTGAGATAGGGGCGCAGAGACTTGGTCGCCAGGCGGCGCTGCAGGTCCTCGCCCAGGGTCATATCCGCGACCGCCAGCGTCACCGCCGTCGGCAGGCCAATGGTCAGGTCGGCGGCGAAGCTGGGGCCGGTCAGGACCGCCACGGGGTGGCCGGGTGCGGCCTCGGCAGCGATTTCGGATTGCAGCTTCAGGGTGCCCTTCTCCAGACCCTTGGCGGTCAGCACCAGGGGCACGCCCGCGGGCAGTGCCAGCGCGGCGAGCACGCCGCGGGTTGCCTGGGCGGGCACCGCGGACAGCACCATGCCGGCCCCGGCGAGCGCCTCGGCGCCGTCGCCGCGGCGCCAGAACCGGACCTGACGGCCCGCATCGGCCAGGGTCGCGCCCAGCGCGGTGCCCCAGGCGCCCTGGCCCAGTATTGCAATCGTCTCGGTCATGCCTTGGCTCCCTTCCTGCCCGAGCCCAGCATCGGTTCGGCCGCCCGGTCCAGCGGCCAGCGCGGGCGGGCGCTGACCGGGCCCTCCGCGCGGCCCGCCGCCAGGCGCTCGATCCCGGCCCAGGCGATCATCGCCGCGTTGTCGGTGCAGAGGGCCAGCGGCGGCGCGACCACGCGGAAGCCCTCGGCCCGTGCCGCCTCGGCCAGCCCGGCGCGCAGACTGCGGTTGGCGGCGACGCCGCCCGCCACCGCGATCACCGGACCGGCGATGCCGGGATGGTCCCCGGCGAAGCTGCGCATGGCGCGGGCGGCCTTCTTCGACAGCACGTCGCGCACCGCCTGCTGGAACGCCGCCGAGATGTCGGCGATGTCGCGCCGGTAGAGCCCGCCCTGGGCTTCGACCAACTGGTCGCGCGCCCGCACCGCCGCGGTCTTGAGCCCCGAGAAGCTGAGGTCGCAACCGGGCCGGTCCATCAGCGGGCGCGGGAAGTCGAAGCGCGTGGCGTCCCCGCCTTCGGCCTGGGCCTCGACCTCGGGCCCGCCGGGGAAGCCGAGGCCCAGCATCTTGGCGGTCTTGTCGAAGGCCTCGCCCGGCGCGTCGTCGATGGTGCCGCCGAGCCGGTGGTAGTGGCCGAGGCCCTCGACCGCGATGAACTGGCAATGCCCGCCCGAGGCGAGCAGCAGAAGATAGGGGTAGTCCACCGCGTCGGTCAGGCGCGGGGTCAGGGCGTGGCCTTCGAGATGGTTCACCCCCACCAGCCGCAGGCCGGCCGCGGCGGCGATGCCCCGGGCGCCCATGACGCCGGACAGGACGCCGCCGATCAGCCCCGGCCCGGCGGTCACCGCGATGGCGTCGAGGCCGGCGAGCCCCAGCCCGGCCTCGTCGAGCGCCCGCATCACCACCAGGTCGACCCGCTCGGCATGGGCGCGGGCGGCAATCTCGGGGACCACGCCGCCGAATCGGGCGTGCAGGTCTTCCTGCCCGAAGATCGCGTTCGACAGGATCTGACCCGGAGGCAGGGCCTGGCCGCCCGCGACGCGGGCGCGCACCACCGCCGCCGCGGTCTCGTCGCAGCTCGATTCGATGCCGAGAAGGGTGATCGTGCCGTCCATGGCCCCGCTTAGCCGTACTCGCCGCATTGCGCGCGCCAGATGGTCCCCTTACTAAGGGCAGCGTCCGCCAGCAGAAAGGCCGAAAATGACCGCAAGCCTGCCGAGCCCCGAGAAACCGCTGAAGATCGGCACCCGTGGATCGCCGCTGGCGCTGGCCCAGGCGCACGAGACCCGGGACCGGCTGATGGCCGCGCATGGGCTGCCCGCGGCGGCCTTCGAGGTGGTGGTGATCAAGACCACCGGCGACGCGGTCACCGACCGGCCGCTGGGCGAGATCGGCGGCAAGGGGCTGTTCACCAAGGAGATCGAGGAGGCGTTGCTGTCCGGCGCCATCGGCATCGCGGTGCATTCGATGAAGGACATGCCGACCGAGCTGCCGCCGGGCCTGACCATCCCCTGCCTGCTGCCGCGCGAGGATGTGCGCGATGCCTTCGTCAGCCTGACCCATGAAAATCTGGCGGCGATCCCGGCGGGCGGCGTGGTCGGCACCTCGTCGCTGAGGCGCCGGGCGCAGCTGTTGCACCGGTTCCCGCATCTGAAGGTGGTCGAGTTCCGGGGCAACGTGCAGACCCGGCTGCGCAAGCTGGGCGACGGCGTGGCCGAGGCGACCTTCCTGGCCTGCGCCGGGCTCCGCCGGCTGGGGCAGGCCGATCTGATCCGCATGGCGCTGGACCCCGCCGAGATGCTGCCCGCCGTGGCGCAGGGCGCGATCGGCATCGAAATCCGCGCCGATGACGGCGCCACCGCGGCGCTGCTGGCGCCGATCCACGATGCGCCCACCGGCACCCGGCTGGCCGCCGAGCGGGCCTTCCTGGCGGCGCTGGACGGGTCCTGCCGCACGCCGATCGGCGGGCTGGCCGAGATCGCGGGCGAGCGGCTGCATTTCCGGGGCGAGATCATCCGCCCCGACGGGTCGGAATGCCTGACCACCGAGCGCCACGGGACCCTGGCAGACGCCGCCGAGATGGGCGCCGATGCTGCCGCCGAGCTGCGCCGGCGGGCCGGGCCGGGCTTCTTCGACGCCTGAGATGAAGGTTCTGCTGACCCGCCCGCTGGAGGAGAGCCGCGCCCTGGCGGCGAGGCTGGAGGCCGACGGGATCGAGACGCTGATCTGGCCGCTGACCCGCATCGTGCCGCTGGTCACCGAGCTGAAGCTGCCCTTCAATATCGACGCCATCCTGTTCACCTCGGCCAATGGCGTGCGGGCGCTGGCGGCGCTGACCGACCGGCGCGACTGGCCGGCGCTCTGCGTCGGCGATGCCACGGCGCGGGCGGCACGCCAGGCCGGATACCTGAACTGCTTCTCGGCCGGAGGCGATGCGCGGGCGCTGGCCGACCTGGCGCGGCGGAGCGGGCTGCGCAATTTCCTGCACCCGCGCGGGCGCGACGCGGCGGGCGATCTGAAGGGCTGGCTGGCCGAGACTGGCCAGCACGTCGCCGAGCTTATCCTGTACGAGGCGCGCGAGACCGGGGCTCCGCCCGCGCCGGTCGCCTCGGCGCTGGCGCGGGGAGAGGTCGACCTGGTCACCGTCTGGTCGCCGCGCAACGGCGAAATCCTGGCCCGGCACCTGGCCGGGCTGGACGCCGATCTCGGCGGGACCGACGCGCTGGCGATCTCGGCCGCCGCCCGCGAATCGCTGGCCGAGGCCGGGTTCCGGCGGGTCGCGCTGGCGGACAGGCCGGATTTGCAGGCCATGGTTTCGGCGATTCAGGCCCATTTCTCCGCGTTGCGGGGCGAATCCGGGGAATGACGATTGCGGCGTCCCCGGCGGACCCCTAATCTTGGCCGATACATGCGACCCGAGTCTCTCGCCAGCCGGACGCGAAGGCGCGCACGCCACGAACCGGCACGGCTGGTCTTTGTCGTGATTGATGCATGATCGGAAGGGATGCCTGCGATGAACAACCCCAAGGACCCTGAAGTCGTCGACGAGATGCGGGCCGCAGGCGCGGTGCCCGAGGAGTCGACGCCGGATGAGGGCACCGGCGGCGGCAAGAAATCAGGCAAGCGGAAGCGGGGCGGGAAGAAGGCTGGCGCGGCGGCCGAGGCCGAGACCGCCGATGCCGCAGCGGAGGCTGCCGACGGCACGCAGGAGAAGCCGGCGGCGGAGGGCACCGCGGCAGAGGACGCCTCGTTCGAGGAGCCCGGCGCCGAGGACGTGGCGCAGGATGATCACGGGCCGGACGAGCTGCGCGAGATCCTGATCGACGAGCATGCGGAGGAGCATGCGCACCGCTCGCCTGCGGCAACGGCGCTGATGGTCCTGGTGGGTGTCATCGTCGTCGCTGTGGGCACATTGTGGGTCGCGCCGCGCGTGGCGCCGCATGTGCCGGCAGGCATCGGCAAGTACCTGATGCCGGGGCAAATGGACACCGCCGCCGAGATCGCGGCCTTGCGGAGCGAGATCGCCGACACGGACGCGCGCGCGCAGGACCGGATCGCGGCGATCGGCGGCCGGGTCGACGCGGCCGAGGCGGCGCTGGCTACGGCCTCCGGGCTGCCCGAGGCGATGGCGGCGGCCGGACAGGCCGCGGACGCGGCCGCCGAGGCGCTGGCCCTGGCCCGGGACGCAGGCGCCGAAGCCCAGGCGCTGGGCGCGCGTCTGGGGCAGGTCGAGACCGGCCTGGCCGAGCTGCGCGACAATGTCGCCGCCGTGAATGCGGCGCTGACGGGCGGCGACGGCGCCGAAGCGTCGCCAGCCCAGCTGACCGCCGCCGTTGCGGCGATGAATGCCCGGATCGAGAGCCTTTCGGCCGCGGCCGCCGACCGTGCCACGACCGAAGCCCTGGCGGCGCGCCTGGACGATCTCGGCACCCGGCTCGATGCGATCGAAGGCAGCGCCGCGGCCGCTGCGGGCATCCAGGAAAAGGCCCTGGTAGAGGTCGCGGCGGCGATCCGGCAGGCATCGCTGCGCACGGCCGCCACCACATTGTCCAGCCAGGTCGAGGTTGGCCAGCCCTATGCGGCGGCGCTGGCCGAGGTCGTGGCCCTGACCGGAGCCGACGCGCCAGGGCCGCTGGCCGCCGGCGCCGAGGCGGGTCTCGCGACGCCGGAGACGCTGGGCGCCAGTTTCGGCCCCTTCGCCCAGGCGGCGATCGCGGCGGATGTGAAGGCGCGGGCGGGCGACGGCACCGGCTCGCAGGTGGTGGGCTGGCTGCGCGCCCAGGTGACCGGTCGTCCGGTCACCGAACAGGAGGGCGAGGGCGTCGCCGCGACAACGTCGCGAATCGCCGCCCGGGTCCGCGACACGGCCCTGGACGAGGCGCTGGCCGAGGCCGAGAGCCTGCCGCCGCCCGCGCAGGCGGCGTTGGGGGACTGGCTGGAAAGGCTGCGCGCCCGGGTCGAAGCCCAGGCGGCGCTGGCCGCATGGCTCGCCGAAATCGGCGTCAACGGTTGAACGGGAGAAAACTCGCATGCTGCTTTCGGTTCTGAGAATTCTGCTGTTCCTGTTCCTCGGCGGCCTGACCGCCGCGGCGCTGTTCATGCTGGCGCAGTCGCCGGATGGCGTGGCCTTCGGCCTGGGGGACAGCGAGGTCCGGCTTTCGGTGATCGAGGTCGTGCTTTTGCTGCTGCTGTTCGCGGTGCCGCTGATCGCCTCGCTGCCGCTGGACAACCTGCTGGTCTCGACGGCGCGGATCGCCCAGTTCCTGATCCTGGTGGTCGCCGGGATGTGGGCGATCATGCGGCTGGTCGAACTGCCGGGCGGCGTGACCATCACCCTGGCGGATCGCGAGCTGTTCTTCACGCCGATCGCCTTCGCCGGCCTGCTTCTGGTGGGTTTCGTCGTGCTGTGGCTGGCGCTGAAGCTGTTCGGGCTGCTGGTGGCGGTGCTGCGGGTGCTGTTCGGCGACGAGACCGCGTTGAGCCGGTTCCTGGACCGCTCGCGCGAGCGGCGCGGGCTCGAGGCGATGGCGCGCGGCATGGCGGCCCTGGCGGCCGGCGATGCCAAGCGCGCCCACAGCGCGGCGCAGAAGGCCGAGGCGCTGCTGAAGCGGCCGGAGCTGACCCGGCTGCTGAACGCCCAGGCCTCCGAGATGGTGGGCCAGCCAGACCGCGCGGGCGCCTACTACCAGGCCCTGGCCGAGGACCCGGCCACCGCCTATGTCGGCGTGCGCGGGCTGCTGAACCAGGCGCTGGCCGAGGACAATTCCGAACGCGCGCTGAAGCTGGCCGAGCGTGCCGCCGAGTTGCGCCCGCGCGAGCCTCAAGTGCTGGAGACCCTGTACATGCTGCAGAGCCGCCGCTTCGACTGGCCGTCGGCCCGCAAGACCCTGGACGCGCAGCGCCGCGCCGGGCTGCTGCCGCGGCCCGAGGCCAACCGCCGCGACGCCATGTTGGCCCTGGCGCAATCCGAGGATGCCGAGGAGACCGGCGAGGCCGAGCATGCCCGCAAGCTGGCGCTGGAGGCGGTCCGGCTGGACCCGGAGAACGCCGAGGCGGCCGCCACGGCGGCGCGGCTCCTGGTGGCGGCCGGGTCGAAGAGGGCGGCGGCAAAGACCCTGATCGACGCCTGGCGCCGGAAGCCGGCGCCGCAGATCGCCGCCGCCTATGCGGCGATCGAGCCCGACGAGAGCGCGCATGAGCGCCGCCAGCGCTTCGCCAAGCTGCTCCAGACCCAGCCGATGCATGACGAGACCCGGCTGCTGTCGGCCGAGCTGGCCCTGGTGACCGAGGACTGGGCTGGCGCGCGCCGGGC
>DATHZU010000453.1:0-6347 GCA_035458445.1 Thermohalobaculum sp.
CATCACCCACGTGATCCGTCTTTATCGCCAATGGGTTAGGTCGGCGTCCAACCTTGGACACCCCACCGCCTCCGCCGCCCGGGCATCACCCCTCCGCCGCGTCCATCGCCGCCAGGGTCGCCTCCCAGGCCAGCAGGATCGAGGCGTGGCGGTTCTTGTAGTCGCGGGCCGGGAGCAGCACTTCCAGCTCCTCGAAGGGGGCGTCCGGTACCGGGCCGTCCTCCTTGATCATCGCCTTCAGCTGGTCGCGGGCCGCCTCGATCTCGGCCCGGGTCCGGCCGATGGCGTGGGCGCCCAGCACCGAGGCCGAGGACTGCCCCAGCGCGCAGGCCTTCACGTCCTGGGCGAAGTCCTTGATCCGGCCGTCCTCGACATTCACGTCCACGGTCACGGTCGAGCCGCAGAGCGGCGAGCGCTTCATGGCGCTGCCCTGCGGGTTCTCCAGCCGACCCACATGCGGAATCCCCGCCGCCAGCGCCAGGATGCGCTGCGAGTAGAGCTTCATCAGGTCTTCCTGGACCGCCGCCATGCCGCCTCATCCCAGCCGTGATGCCTGTCGCATCGAGGCTAGATAGCCCTTGACGGGGGCGGCGAAAAGCCCTCCGTTGCCCGAAACCGCAGGATGGAAGATGACCCGAGCCCGCTCCTTCGACCCTGGAAGCCTGAAATACAATGATCAGGGCCTGATCCCGGCCATCGCCCAGGCGCATGGCTCGGGCGAGGTGCTGATGCTGGCCTGGATGAATGCCGAGGCGGTGGCCGAGACGCTGTCGACCGGCCGCGTGACCTACTGGTCGCGGTCCCGCGCCGCCTTCTGGCGCAAGGGCGAGACCTCGGGCCATGTCCAGCGGCTGGTCGAGATGCGGGTGGACTGCGACCGCGACTGCCTGCTGCTGATCGTCGAGCAGACCGGCCCGGCCTGCCACACCAACCGGCGCTCCTGCTTTTTCACGGCCATCCGCGACGGCAGTGAGGTCGAGACCATGCGGCCCGAGGACGACGGGTGAGCCGCGAGACCTGGGCGGAACGGCTGACGCCCGACCGGCTGAAGAGGCTGGGGCTGGGGCTGGCGCTGGGCGCGGCGGGCGGCGCGGTGGCGGATTACTTCGGCGTGCCGCTGGCCTGGATGCTGGGGGCGCTGTTCGTCACCATGTTCGCCCGCGTCGCAGGGGCGCCCATCGATGTGCCGATCTGGGTGCGCGCCAACTTCCTGATCCTGATCGGGCTGTTCCTGGGCGAGAGCTTCGAGGGCGTGCGGGTCGAGGAGTTCCTGCAATGGCCGATCTCGATCCTGGGCGCGATGCTCTACGTCCCGGTGGCGGCGGCCTGCGCCTTTGTCTTCTACCACTTCATCGCCCGCGAGGAGCGGATGACGGCGATCTGCTCGTCGATCCCCGGCGGGCTGATCGCGGTGGTGGTGGTCTCGGGCTCGCTGGGGGCGGACGAGCGGCAGGTGGCGCTCGCGCAGTCGCTGCGGATCGCCATCGTGGTCTGCATGGCACCCTTCGTCGCCTTCGGGCTGCTGGGCTATCCGCCGCCGGATGATGCGACCTTCGAAAAGCACGCGCTGATCGGGCTGCCCGACCTCGCCATTCTTCTGGCAGGCACCGCGGTGGTGATGTGGGGGATGGTCCGGCTGCGGATCCCTATCCCCTACATGGTCGGGCCGCTGGCGGCGAGCGGGGCGCTGCGGCTGGCGGGCCTGGTGGAAGGGGTGCTGCCGCACCAGCTGATCGAGGTGGCGCTGGTCGTCACCGGCGCTTCCATCGGCACCCGTTTCCACGGCGTCCCCGTAGGCCGCCTGCTGCGCTTCGCGGCGCTGAGCCTGGGCGGCACCTCGGTACTGATGGCGGTCTCGGCGCTGTTCGCGCTGGCGATCAGCACGATCACCGATCAGGAGTTCCTGCCGGCGCTGCTGGCCTATGCGCCCGGCGGGGTGGCCGAAATGAGCCTGATCGCGCTGGCGACCGATGCCAATCCGGGCTTCGTCGCCATCCACCATGTGGCGCGGATCATTTTCGTTCTGCTCTCGGTGCCGGTGATGACCGCTTGGTTCGGGCGGGTGCGAGACGGTTAGGGGGATGTGCGGCGTCCAAGCTTGGACAACGTGTTAACCGGTTGATTTTAAAAGTGGATCACGTGAGTGATGGTCGGACCCGTACGGGGTAGGGTGCCCGGCAGGGCCCTTCTGGACGCGTAACCAGGAGGTCCCGGCTCACGGCCGAGACATCGGCGGGTCAGTTCAGCCGCACCAGGGCGTGGCGCTTCTTGCCTGCCGACAGCTTGACCACCTGCGCGAAAGCGTCGGCGCCCAGCATCAGCCCCGCCTCGGTCACCAGTTCGTCGTTCAGGCGGGCGCCGCCCTCGGCGATCAGGCGCTTGGCTTCCTTGCCCGAAGTGGCGAGGCCGGAGCGCACGAAAAGCTGGACCACGGAGATCCCGTCGGCGACCTCGGCGGCGGTGAGGTTGAGGGTCGGCAGGTCGGCCCCGGCGCCGCCCTTCTCGAAGGTCTCGAGGGCCGTCGCCTCGGCTGCCGCCGCCGCCTCGGCCCCGTGCGCCATGGTGGTGGCGGCGTTGGCCAGCACCTTCTTCGCCTCGTTGATCTCCTGGCCCTCCAGCGCCTCGAGCCGTGCGATCTCGTCGAGGGGCAGGGTAGTGAAGAGCCGCAGGAACCGGCCCACATCGGCGTCGCCGGTGTTGCGCCAGAACTGCCAGTAGTCATACGGGCTGAGCATGTCGGCGTTCAGCCAGACCGCGCCCTGGGCGGTCTTGCCCATCTTGGCGCCGTCCGAGGTGGTGATCAGCGGCGTGGTCAGGCCGTAGACCTCGGCGCCGGCCACCCGGCGGGTCAGGTCGATGCCGTTGACGATGTTGCCCCACTGGTCCGAGCCGCCGAGTTGCAGCCGGCACCCGGTGCGGCGGTAGAGCTCGAGGAAATCATAGGCCTGCAGCAGCATGTAGTTGAATTCTAGAAAGCTCAGCGGCTGCTCGCGTTCCAGCCGCAGCTTGACCGAATCGAAGCTCAGCATCCGGTTGATCGAGAAGTGCCGCCCATAGTCACGCAGGAAGGGGATGTATTGCAGCGTGCTCAGCCACTCGTCGTTGTTCGGCATGATCGCGTTTCCGCCCGCGTCCTCGAAGTTGATGAAGCGGGTGAACACCGCGCGGATGCCGGCCATGTTCTCGGCGATCATCTCGTCGGTCAGCAGCTGGCGGGCCGAGTCCTTGCCCGAGGGGTCGCCGACCTTGGTGGTGCCGCCGCCCATCAGGGCGATGGGCTTGTTGCCGGTCTGCTGCAGCCAGTAGAGCATCATGATCTGCACCAGCGAGCCCACATGCAGCGAGGGCGCGGTGCAGTCGAAGCCGATATAGGCCGGGACCGCGCCTTCCGTCAGGGCCTTGTCGAGGCCTTCGAGGTCGGTGCAGTCCTGCATGAAGCCGCGTCCGATCATCACGCGCAGGAACTCGGCTTTCGGCTGGTAGGTCATCGCTTGCCCTCATATGCTGTGGCGCGGTTTCTATAGCGGAACGGGCGGCGAAGGGAAGAGCATGGTCGCGGTTGCCGAAGGGCGCCCGGTCTGGGCGCTGGGGCTGATGAGCGGCACCTCGATGGACGGGGTGGATGCGGCCATGGTGCTGACCGACGGCGAGACCATCTCGGCCTTCGGGCCTTCGGTCTTCGTGGAATACGATGCGGGCTACAGGGCGCAGATGGCAGCGGCGAACCGGGCGGCGCCCGCCGCGACGACGGACGAATTGCGCGACCCCGCGCGCTGGCCGGCGGCGCTGGGCGAACTGGCGGCCAGCACGATCGAGGTGCATCTGGAGGCGATCTTCCGCGCCAGCGGGGCGCCGGACGTGGTGGGCTTCCACGGCCAGACCGTCTCGCACCGGCCGCGCGAGGGGTTCACCCTGCAGCTGGGCGACGGTGCCGCGCTGGCGGCGCGGTGCGGTGTGCCCACGGTCTGGGATTTCCGGTCGGAGGACATGGCGGCAGGAGGCGAGGGTGCGCCGCTGGCGCCGTTCTTTCACTTCGCGCTGGCGCGTAAGGCCGGGCTGGCGGGTCCGGTGGCGTTTCTGAACCTCGGCGGGGTCGGCAACGTCACCTGGATCGACCCCGGCGCCCCGGCGCCCGAGGCGCCGGGTGCGATGCTGGCCTTCGATACCGGCCCGGCGAACGCGCTGATCGACGACTTCATGGCGTCGCGGACCGGGCAGGGGTTCGACGCCGGCGGCGCCACGGCGGCGCGGGGGCGGGTCGCGGATGAGGTCTTGGCAGGGTTGCCGGAGTTTCCCTATCTGGACCGCAAGCCGCCGAAGTCGCTGGACCGGAACGATTTCCGCCCCGTGCTGGATGCGGTGGCGGGACTGTCGACCGAGGACGGGGCGGCGACGCTGACCCGGTTCACCGCCGATTGCGTCGCGGCCTCGGTCCGCCACATGGCATTGCCGCCCGCGCGGTGGCTGGTCTGCGGCGGCGGCCGGAAGAACGTAACGCTGATGGCGATGCTGGCGGCGCAGCTGGGCGCGCCGGTGGAGCCGGTCGAGGTTCTGGGCTTCGACGGCGACATGCTGGAGGCGCAGGCCTTCGCCTATCTGGCGGTACGGGTGCTGCGGGGATTGCCAACCTCGGCGTCGGCCACGACCGGCTGCCGGGCACCGGTTTGTGGCGGGTGGGTCAGTTATCCTTGAGTGATACCGGGACGGCTGCGCCGTTCCCCCTTCTCCATCTCTCCCCCACAAGGGGGGAGAGAGGCGCGTCGACCCGCCTCCGGTTCCGGGGATGGCGGCGGCGAAACCCGCGCGGCCTCATCCCCGCTGAGGGGCGGGGAGTACTACCGTCCGCCCTCGATCATCCGGTCCTTGACGTATTGCTTGATGTGCTCGACCAGCGTTTCCATACCCTTCTCGAAGAAGTGGTTGGCACCCTCGATCCGCTCGTGGGTGATGGTGATGCCCTTCTGTGCCTTGAGCTTGGCGACCAGTTTCTCGACATCGTCCATCGGCACGATTCTGTCGGCGTCGCCGTTGATGATCAGGCCAGACGAGGGGCAGGGGGCGAGGAAGGAAAAATCGTACATGTTGGCCGGTGGCGCCACCGAGATGAAGCCCGAGATCTCGGGCCGGCGCATCAAAAGCTGCATGCTGATCCAGGCCCCGAACGAGAACCCGGCCACCCAGCAGGCACTGGCGTTCTGGTTCATCGCCTGCAGGTAGTCCAGTGCCGAGGCGGCGTCCGACAGCTCGCCGATGCCCTGGTCGAACTCGCCCTGGCTGCGCCCGACGCCACGGAAGTTGAAACGCATCACCGTGAAGCCTAGATCACGGAAGGCGTAGTGCAGCGCATATGTGACGGGGTTGTTCATCGTGCCCCCGAATTTGGGGTGCGGATGCAGGATCAGCGCGATCGGCGCGTCCCGCTGCGGCTGGGGATGATAGCGTCCCTCGAGCCGGCCCTCGGGACCCGCGAAGATGACCTCTGGCATGTATGCCCACCTCGTTCGGGGCTGCCCCCGATTGCTTGACTTCTTCTGTCGGGTTTACTAGAAAAATTCTAATCAGACCCCTGCTGGCCATCCGGCCGGTTGTGAGTGAGGTAATGCCGATGGCTCCGCAGGTCAATAACCGCGGGCGCCGTGAGGTACTTGCTTCGGGGTAGGGAGCGCAATGCCATGAAACTCAGCACCAAGGGCCGCTACGCGGTGACCGCGCTGGCGGATATCGCGCTGAACGGGCCCGGGCGGCCGGTGACGCTGGCCGAGATCTCCGAGCGCCAGGACATCAGCCTGGCCTATCTGGAGCAGCTTTTCGTGCGGCTGCGCCGGGCGGGGATCGTCGAATCGGTGCGCGGCCCCGGCGGCGGCTACCTGCTGGCCCGCCCGCCCGCCGAGCTGCGGATCTCCGAGGTCATGGCGGCGGTGGACGAGCGGCTGAACGCCATGGGCTGCGACGGCAAATGGGAAGAGGGGCAGGGCTGCGGCCGCTCGAAGGAGGCCTGCCTGACCCACAATCTGTGGGAACAGCTATCGGCCCATGTGCATGTGTTCCTGAGCCAGACCAGCATCGCCGACGTGATCGGCGACAAGATGACCCCCTGCCCGGCGGTGCCCGATTTCAGTGCGCTGCTGGAGGAAGAGGAGGCGCGTGCGTGAGGTTGCAGGCGCCGCAGACCCCCTCCCTGACCCTCCCCCCAGTGGGGGGAGGGTCAGGCCGCGCGGGGAGGCGGATTATCGCCCCTTGAAGTCCGGGTCGCGCCGCGCGTGGGTGGCGGCAACGCCTTCCCTGAAATCTTCGGTCTTGCGAAGCCAGGTTTGCTCGGCCAGTTCGCGGTCGGTGGCGGTGCGGAC
>DATHZU010000454.1:0-2617 GCA_035458445.1 Thermohalobaculum sp.
GGGATTCACTGGCGTAGAAACGTCCGCCCGTGGCTTTGGAAGTGGGAACATAGACCTGGTAAAAAAGGGCATTGGCATTTTTGATGCGCAGGATGCCACTGGCATCGCTGAGCTCGTCGTACAGGGCCAGGTTCTGAATCAGGTCCAGGGCTTCGTGGATGGGTTTTCCCCGGGCGATCCGGTCTTTGCCACCTATATGACGATCCCGGCCGCGTTGTCGTCGACCGACACGATCGTTTTCGGCGACGATATTATCTATGCTGGTAACGGCGCAGACAACGATATGTTCGGCGATGCCGTGACGATTTCCGGATCGGGCACCATCACGGGCGGCGCTGATATGCTCTACGCCGGAACCGGCACGGATGACATGTGGGGTGACTGGATAACCGCAGGCGACAACACCGCGACCACGGGCGCCGACAAGTTCATTTTCGAGGCCAGTCTGTTCGGGAATTTACCGTCGGCCTTGGGCGACACGATCCATGATTTCGAGGTCGCCTGGGACCAGATCGTGGTGAGGAACTCCGGCCTGACATTCGCGCTTCTAGACACCAATATCAGTGGCGCCCTCGACGTCGGGGACCTAAATGTCAGTGTTTCCGGCGTCGGCATATCGATCGATCTGGGCGCCGCGACGCTCGATCTCAACGACACGCAAGTCATCCAGGTGCTGGGGGTCTTTTCGCTGTCGTCGACCGACATCATTTTCCAGGAGGACGGGCTCATCGCCTGACCGGAAACAGCACCGGGATACCGCATTTGCACCACGCCGGCCGGGGTCACCCGACCGGCGCGATGTCTTGTGCGTAAGGCCGGGTACGCGTAAACGACTGCCGGGCCTCCATCCGTGCGCTGAACGCCGCCAGTTCCGGGAACTGCTCGCGCCAGCCGTAATCCGGCGCCCGCAGGTCCAGATAGGCCAGCGCCGCGCCCGCCGCGATGTCGGCCAGCGTCAGAGCCTCGCCGACGAAGAACGCACGCCCGCCCAGCAGCCGCGCCAGTTCCGCCGTGCCGAGGGCGATCTTGTGCCGCTGGCGGGCGATCCAGTCGGCGCTGCGCAGCCCTTCGCGGCGGCTCTGCTCCAGCACCGTCAGCACCACCGCGTCGCAGATGCCGTCGGCCAGCGCCTCGATCCGGCGCGCGGCGATGCGGGCGGCGGGATCGGCGGGGATCAGCGCGGGCGGCGCGCCCAGCGTCTCGAGGTATTCCACGATCACCCGGCTGTCATAGATCGCGCTGCCGTCCTCCAGAATCAGCACCGGGATCTTGCCCAGCGGGTTGTGCGATGGCGCCACCGTGTCCGGGTTCCATGGCACGTCCATCACCTCCTCGAAGGGCAGACCCTTCTCGTGCAGCGCGATCCGCGCCTTGCGGGCAAAGGGGCTGGGGCTGGCGATGATCAGTTTCATGGGCGTCTCCGGTGCCTGACCGCCCCATCTTTGCGCCAGCCGCCGACCGGGCGCAACCGAATGCCGCAGGCGGCGGGGCTTGCCCCGGGCGGCATAAAACCCTTTTTCAACCGCTCGCGGCGATGTAGGTGTCGTCCGCCCGCCGTTTACCATGCCCGATGCACCCGAAGGACCCTTGCCCATGCGCCGACTGACCCATCTGGAACGCCTCGAAGCCGAGGCAATCCACATCATGCGCGAGGTGGCGGCCGAGGCCGAGAACCCGGTGATGCTGTATTCGGTGGGCAAGGACTCGAGCGTGATGCTGCACCTGGCCAAGAAGGCGTTCCACCCCGCGGTGCCGCCCTTCCCGCTGATGCATGTGGACACTACCTGGAAGTTCAAGGCCATGTACGAGTTCCGCGACCGCATGGCCGCCGAGACCGGCATGGACCTGATCGTCCATGTGAACCAGGAGGGGCTGGCGCAGGGCATCGGCCCCTTCACCCACGGCTCGGCGCTGCACACCGACGTGATGAAGACGGTCAGCCTGAAACAGGCGCTGGACAAGTACCGCTTCGACGTGGCCTTCGGCGGCGCCCGGCGCGACGAGGAGAAGAGCCGCGCCAAGGAGCGCATCTTCTCGTTCCGCAACGCCGCCCACCGCTGGGACCCGAAGAACCAGCGGCCCGAGCTTTGGAAGCTCTACAATACCCGCAAGGCCAAGGGCGAGTCGATCCGGGTCTTCCCGCTGTCGAACTGGACCGAGCTGGACATCTGGCAATACATCTACCGCGAGAACATCCCGATCCCCGACCTCTATTTCTCGGCCGAGCGCCCGGTGGTCAGGCGCGACGGCATGCTGCTGATGGTCGATGACGACCGCTATCCGTTCGCCGAGGGCGAGAAGCCCGAGAAGCTGTGGGTCCGGTTTCGGACGCTCGGCTGCTGGCCGCTGACCGGAGCGGTGGAGAGCCGCGCGACCACCCTGCCCGAGATCATCCAGGAGATGCTGCTGACCACCACCTCCGAGCGCCAGGGCCGCGCCATCGACCACGACTCCAGCGCCTCGATGGAGAAGAAGAAGCAGGAGGGGTACTTCTGATGGCGCACAAGGACCAGATGATCGCCTCCGACATCGTCGGCTACCTGCAGGCGCACGAGAACAAGAGCCTGCTCAGGTTCATCACCTGCGGCTCGGTCGACGACGGCAAGTCCACCCTGAT
>DATHZU010000455.1:0-10545 GCA_035458445.1 Thermohalobaculum sp.
CTTTGCGCCAATCCGGACCTGATCGTCGACCGGGGCGAGCAGCGGCTCTACTGCGCCGGTTCGCTGGCGCAGGCCTACGAGCGGGCAGGCGGCGAGGTGGTCTGGTTCGGCAAGCCCCATGGCCCAACCTACGACCAGACCTTCGGCCTGCTGGCCGAGATCGCCGGGCACGAGGTGCCGCGCGGCCAGGTGCTGGCCATCGGCGACGGCATCGGCACCGACGTGAAGGGCGCGCTGGACTATGGCATCGACGTGGTCTTCGTCACCGGCGGCCTGTCGGCAGGCGAGCTCGGTCCCGACCCGGAACATCCGGAGCCGGCGCTGCTGGAGGCCTATCTGGCAGCCCAGGGGCAGGCCCCGCAATTCGCCATCGGGCGGTTGAGATAGCCCCATGCGCGACCCATGCACACACGTGTGCATGGGTTTAACATATTTATTTTAAAAGATTTTCTGATCCCTTAGCGCGTACATTTTTGCGCGATCCCGGCCCCACCGGGCCCCCCGGCTGCACCGCCGCAGACCCCCTCTCTGTCTCTCCCCCTTGCAGGGGGAGAGGACCCCAACGCGACGCCGGCGCTTGGGTCCATCGCCCCTGGAAGGGGGGAGGACAGGCGGGGGGTCCCGGCCGCTGCCGCCGCGCACGAGTCTCCCACAAATCCCCCCGCCCAATGGGACGTGCCGCAGATGATGTCCCCGGCTACAGCACCAGCGCCGTGGCCAGGATCAGCATCAGGCCCATCCCGGCGATGTCGGTGATGGTGGTGAGGAAGATCGCCGAGGCGGTCGCCGGATCGGCGCCGAGCCGGCGCAGGACAATCGGGATCAGCACGCCCGAGACGCCGGAGGCGATGCAGGCACCGGTCATCGCGAGGACGATCACCAGCGCCAGGGCGAATGCTTGGTCGGCGGTCTCCGGAATGCTCGCGGCGTAGAACCACATCGCGAGGGCAGCCACTAGGCCGACGATCAGTCCGTTGCCGGCGCCCAGCACCGCTTCCCGGGTGATCAGCTTCAGCCGCGAATGCCTGTCCACATCGCCCAGCGCCAGGCCGCGGAGCGTGATCGCCAGCGCCTGGCAGCCGGTGTTCCCGCTCTGACCGGCCAGCACCGGCAGGAACGCCGCCAGCGCCACCACCTTCTCGATCGTGTCGGCGAAGGACCCGACCACATAGGCCGCGACGAAGGCAGTCAGCAGATTGATCTGCAGCCAGGGATGGCGCTTCAGGAACGAGGCCACCAGGGGCGTGAAGACACGCTCCTCCTTCGCGACGCCGACCATCTGGCCCGACTGGGCGGAAATCTCGATCACCTGCTGCTCGAACAGCCGCCATCCGCGCACCTGCCCGACCGGGCGGTGGTCGCCGTCGACCACCGGATAGACCGGGTAGTGCCGGCTGACCGCGGCCTTGCAGGCCTCGGGTACCGGCGTGTCGGTCCTCAGCGCGAAGGGCTCGGACAGCATGATCTGATCGACCGTCTGACCGGGTTCCGCGAGGACCAGGTCGCGCATCACCACCAGGCCCGCCAGCCTGCCATCCGGGGCGGTAACGTAGAGGTAGGTGGCATAGGCCGCCGCGTCGGCTTGGCGCAGCACGGCGATGGCATCGGCCACCGTGGTGCCGCTGACGACGCTGGCGGGAAGGGGCTCCATGAGCTCGGTTACCGATTCCGGGGCCGTGACCTGCTCCTGCCCGAACTCCAGGTCATCGAGCTTCGACGCATCCGGCAAATGCTCCGCGACACGCCGGGCGAAGTCGCCGGGCAACGATTCGAGCGTCGCGCGGATGCGGTCGGGAGCCTCGCGCGCCAGCAGGTCGGCGGCATCCTTGGGCGCACGCATGCGCAACATGCGGACAAATTCCGAAACGGATGAATCGTTGTTATTCACGCTGTTCCCTCCCTGTGGTTGCCGGGATGATAGCCTCGGGCAGGCCGGTCAGGAAGCTGCCAATTATCGCCCAATTGGGCCTGGGTCCGGCTCAATCCGCCACCACCAGACGATAGCCGCAATCGCAGGACTCGAGCGCCAGCAGACCGGCATGGCGGCGGGCCCATTCGCCGGTTTCGATGTCGCGGGCCAGCCGGCGCAGGGGCGCGTCGATATCCCCGATCCTCGCGAAGGAGGATATGGCGGCGCGCACCCTGGGGTCGAGATAGGCCTCCGGCCGCCGCCAGTAGGCACACAGGAAGCCATCGGTGCAGTCATGCGGGACCGGCACCGCGGCCACATCGGCCGGGCCGAGCCAGGCCGCAACCTGGCCCAGCGTCGGCATGCTGCCCTGATCGAGATCGACCAGCGCCGGGATGTAGTCGGCCAGCCAGAAATAGGCGCTCTCGGGATCGAAGGTCAGGATCACGATCGGCCCGCGCGCGACGCGCCGCATCTCGGCCAGGCCCCGGCGCCGGTCGGTCCAATGGTGGACCGACAGAACGGTCATCGCCGCGTCGAAGGACTTGTCCGCAAACGGCAGGTTCTCGGCGACGGCCTGCACCACCGGCGCCGATCCGGGCGGGCGCTGCGCGATCATCCGGGCCGAGGGCTCGACCGCGGTCACTTCCCGGTCGGCGGGTTCGTAGGACCCCGCCCCGGCGCCCACGTTCAGGACGCTCCCGGCATCGCCGAGCGCCGCATGAATCTGCGCTGCGATCCTCGGGTCGGGGCGGCAGAGCCGCGCGTAGTCGATCCCGATGGTGTCGTAGAGCGGTTGCGGGCCGGCCCTCACGGCCATTTCGCCACCGGCGGCAGGCTCATCAGCACCGCCTCCGGGTTGTGCCCCGTCTCCAGCCCGAACCGGGTGCCCCGGTCGTAGACCAGGTTGAACTCGGCATAGCGGCCGCGCTTGACCAGTTGCCATTCGCGGTCGGCCTCGGTCCAGCTCTCCGCCATATGGCGCCGGGTGATCGGCACGAAAGCGTCCAGGAAGGCCCGGCCCACATCCTGGGTGAAGGCGAAATCCGCCTCCCAGTCGCCGGTGTTCAGGTCGTCGTAGAAGATGCCGCCCACGCCCCGCGCCTCGCCCCAGTGCCGGATCATGAAATACTCGTCCGCCCAGGCCTTGAAGCGCGGGTAGTAGTCTGCGTCGTGGCCGTCGCAGGCGGCCTTCAGCACCGCGTGGAACGAGGCCGTGTCGTCGCGGTCCTCGACCATCGGGTTCAGGTCGGTGCCGCCGCCGAACCACCAGGTCTGCGGGGTCCAGAACATCCGCGTGTTCATGTGCACGGCGGGGCATTTCGGCGAGCGCATATGCGCCACCAGCGAGATGCCCGCGGCCCAGAAGCGCGGGTCCTCGGCCAGGCCGGGGATCTCCTTGCGCGCGGTCAGGCTGCGCTGCGCCTGCGCGCCCAGCTTGCCGTAGACGGTCGAGATGTTGACGCCCACCTTCTCGAAGCAGCGGCCCCCGCGCATCACGCTCATCACGCCGCCGCCCTGATCGCCTTCGCCTTCCCCGGCACGCCGGGTCTCCTTGCGCTCGAACCTCCCCGGCGCGAGGCTGGCATGGGGGCCGGTCACCTGCGCGTCCTCCAGTGCCTCGAATGCGGCGCAGATCCGGTCGCGCAGCTCGGCGAACCAGGCGCTGGCGCGGGTCTTCCGCGCGTCGAATTCCTCGGCCATACTTGCCCCTCCAGATTTGCGGTCCAGTGTTAGGCTGGCGCGCGCATCCGTTGCAAGCCGCATCACGAGACCCGCGAGGCCTGATGTTCCGCTATTTCGAGACCCTGATCGACCCCTACCAGTCCTATGACGAGGAGGCCGAGATCCCGAACCGGCTGCTGCCGTTCTACCGGCATTTCCTGTGGCCGGCACGCTGGGTCCTGGGCGCGACGCTGGTGCTGAGCCTCATGTTCGCGGTCTCCGAGGCGTTGATGCTGCGCTATGCCGGGCAGCTGGTCGATATCCTTGCCGCGGCAAAGCCCGAGACCCTGTGGATCGACCACAAGGTGACGCTCCTGACCATGATCGGCGTCGTGCTGGTGTTCCGCCCCTTCGTCCGCGTCGCCGAGGCGATGGTCTCGTCGCAGGGCTTCTATGCGCCGATGGGCGCGCTGGTGCGCTGGCGCACCCACCGCAAGATGCTGCGCCAGTCGCTGGCCTTCTTCACCGACGATTTCGCCGGACGGATCGCCAACAAGCAGGTACAGCTGGCCCCGGCGCTGAACGACTCGGTGCACCAGATGGCACAGGAGATGTGGTACGCGCTGGTCTATCTGATCGGCGCCGGGGTGGTGCTGGCCGAGACCGACACAAGGCTGGTGGTGCCGCTGGCCGCGTGGTTCGCCGGCTTCGTCCTGATCGCCTGGCTGTTCATCCCGGTGATCACCCGGCGCGGCAAGGACCTGGCCGAGGCGCGCTCGCGGCTGGCCGGGCGGATCGTCGACAGCTACACCAACATCCAGACCGTCAAGCTGTTCGCCCATGCCGAGCGTGAGGAGGAATACGCCCGCGACGCGCTGGAGGACTTCCGCTGGATCTTCGCACGCCAGACCCGGCTCTACACCTGGCTGACCATGGTGCTGGCGGCGCATTCGGTGCTGCTGATCGGCGGCGTGATCGGATATGCGGTCTGGCTGTGGACCCAGGGCGCGATCAGCGTCGGCGCGGTGGCGGCGGCCTCGGCGCTGGTCACCCGGCTGAATGGCATGGTCGAGTGGATCATGTGGTCGCTGACCACTCTGTTCCAGAACATCGGCACGGTGCAGGAGGGGATGGAGACGATGTCCCAGCCCCTGCGCCTGAAGGACGCGGCGAACGCAAGGCCGCTGGCGCTGAGCAGGGGCGAGGTCCGCTTCGACGGCGTGACCCATCTCTACGGCCGGGGCGGCGGCGGCGGGGTGAACGGCATCGACCTGACGATCAGCGGCGGCGAGCGGGTCGGGCTGATCGGGCGCTCGGGGGCTGGCAAGTCGACGCTGGTCAACCTGGCGCTCAGGTTCTTCGACCCGGACCAGGGCCGGGTGCTGATCGACGGGCAGGACCTGGCGGTGTGCCAGCAGGAGAGCGTGCGCGCCAGCATCGCCATGGTGACCCAGGACACCGCGCTGCTGCACCGCTCGATCCGCGAGAACATCCGCTATGGCCGTCCCGAGGCAAGCGATGACGAGATCTGGGAGGCGGCGCGGAAGGTCCATGCGGACGCCTTCATTCCCGGCCTGGTCGACCAGGAGGGGCGGCGTGGCATGGATGCCCATGTGGGCGAGCGCGGGGTGCGCCTGTCGGGCGGCCAGCGCCAGCGAGTCGCCCTGGCCCGTGCGATCCTGAAGGACTCGCCGATCCTGATCCTGGACGAAGCGACCTCGGCGCTGGATTCCGAGGTCGAGGCGGCGATCCAGGATTCGCTGGAGGAGCTGATGCGCGGCAAGACCGTGATCGCCATCGCCCACCGCCTCAGCACCATCCAGCGCATGGACCGGATCGTGGTGCTCGACGAGGGCCGCGTGGTCGAGCAGGGCAGCCACCAGGAACTGCTGGCGGCGGAGGGCCTTTATGCGCGGCTGTGGGCCCGCCAGTCCGGTGGCTTCATCGCCGCCGAGGTGGAGCTGGCCGGGTGAAGCGTCTCGAGACCCTGTTCGATCCGTTCATCGGCGCCGAGGGCCCGCCGCCCCGCACGATCTGGGCCTATGGGCGATGGGCATTGCGGGGTGCCGGACCTGCGGTCAGCTTCCTTGCCGTCCTGTCGGTGCTCGCGGGCGTCGCCGAGGTCTTCGGGGCCTGGCTCGTCGGCTGGCTTGTCGATCTGGCCGCGTCGGCATCCGTGGACGGCTTCTTCGCCGACAACGCCGTGGCGCTGGGCGGCGTCGCGCTGTTCTTCCTGGTGTTTCGCCCGCTGCTGCTCAGCCTCAACGGCGCGATGACCAGCCGGTCGCTGATGCCGGGGCTCTACCCGATGGGCGTGCTGCGCATCCATCGCCACCTGCTGGGGCAGTCGCTCAAATTCTTCGAGGACGATTTCGCCGGGCGCCTGAGCCAGAAGGAGATCCAGTCGACCTATGCCCTGGTCGAGATCGTCACCGAGACGCTGCATGCGGTGGTGTTCGGCGTTGCGACCGTAATCGCTTCGTTCGTCCTGCTGCAGGAAGCCGACTGGCGGCTGGGCCTGGTGCTGGGGCTCTGGTTCGCGGCCTATATCGCCCTGGTCACGCATTTCCTGCCGCGCATCCGCCGGCGCGCCCGCGTCCGTGCCGACGCCAAATCCGCGGTCGCCGGCCAGTTCGTCGACAGCCTGGCCCATATGGCGACCGTGAAGCTCTACGCCCATGCCACCCGCGAGGAGGCGGCAGCCCGGCAGGCGCTCGAGCGCTATCGCGAGACCGCCCTCGCCTTCGGACACATCACCTGGCTGTTCCGGACCTGGCTGGCGATTCTCTCCGGAATTCTGCCGGTCGCCCTGATCGCGATGGCCCTGTGGCTGTGGCAGGGCGGGCAGGCGACGCCTGGGCTGATCGCCGTCGCCGGGCTGATCGCGACCCGGCTGGCGCAGATGTCGGGCTGGATCAGCTTCACCGCCATGGGGATTTTCGCCAATGTGGGCGTGCTCGAGGACGGCGTGCGCACGCTCGCGCCGCCGCACATGATCTCGGACGCGCCCGATGCGGCCGAACCGCCACCTATCCGGGGGGAAATCCGGTTCGACCACGTGACCTTCCGCTACGGGCGGGCCGAGGGCGGCGGATTGGAGGATTTCTCGCTGACCGTGCGGCCCGGGGAAAAGGTCGGCCTGGTGGGGCGCTCGGGCGCCGGAAAATCCACCGTCGTCTCGCTCCTGCTGCGACTGCACGACGTCGAGGCGGGGAAAATCACCGTCGACGGCATCGACATTCGCGACCTGACCCAGGACGGGCTGCGCCGCCAGATCGCCACCGTCACCCAGGAGGCGGCGATGTTCAACCGATCGGCGCTGGACAACATCCTCTATGGCAGCCCCGACGCCGGCCCGGACGAGGTCATCGAGGCGGCCCGCGATGCCTCGGCGCACGAGTTCATCGAGGAACTGGCAGACTGGCGCGGGCGCACCGGCTACGAGGCCCATCTCGGCGAGCGCGGGGTCAAGCTGTCGGGCGGCCAGCGCCAGCGCATCGCGCTGGCCCGGGCGATCCTGAAGGACGCCCCGGTGCTGGTCCTGGACGAGGCGACCGCCGCGCTCGATTCCGAGACCGAGGCCGCGGTCCAGTCCGCCTTTGCCCGGCTGATGCACGGCAAGACCGTGATCGCCATCGCCCACCGCCTCAGCACCATCCAGCGCATGGACCGGATCGTGGTGCTGGACCAGGGCCGCGTGGTCGAGCAGGGCTCGCATGACGAACTGCTGGCGGCCCAGGGGCTCTATGCGCGGCTATGGTCGCGCCAGTCCGGCGGCTTCATCGCGGCCGAGGCGGCCGAGTGAGGGGTTGCGCCCCGGCGCCGGCGGCCCCATCTCAGAGGCGGGAATTTTGTGCAGAGCGTTGATTGACGCGGCCCCGGCCCGCAGGATTACATGAACCGGAAGCGAAACGACTGGTGAACCCGTTGAAGACCCACTTCAGAGCCCGGCCTCCCGGCCGCCATCGCGGGCTGTTCCTGGGCCAGATGCTGCGCCGGCCCGGGCAGGTGGGCGCGGTCTCTCCCTCGTCGCGGGCGCTTGGCCGGATGATGACCCGGGATCTGGGGCCCGAGACCGGCGCGGTGGTGGAGCTGGGCGGCGGCACCGGCCGGATCACCGAGGCGATCCTGGCCCGCGGCGTTCCGGCAGGCAAACTGGCCGTCTACGAGATGGACCCGGCCTTCGCCGCCATCCTGCGCCGCCGGTTTCCGGATGTCACCGTGATCGAGGCCGATGCCTGCGCCATCGCCGCGACTCCGCTCGACGACGTGGGCGCGGTCGTCAGCAGCCTGCCGATGCTGTCGATCCCGCTGCCGGTGCAGCGCCGAATCGTCGAGGGCGCCTTCCAGCTCCTGCGCCCCGGCGGCGTATTTATCCAGTTCACCTATGGCTGGCGCCCCTCGATCGACCGCTCGATCCGCGAATCGCTGGCGCTGGACTGGACGGTCTCGCCCTGGGTCCTGGTCAATGTGCCGCCCGCGCGGGTCTATACCTTCCGCAAGATGATGTAGCTCAGGCCCGCCGCAGGCCGGCAAGCTGCCGCCCGGCCTCGGCCGCGGCGATGGCCGCCGCCATGGCCAGGTTCAGCGACCGCGCGCCCGGGCACAACGGAATCACCAGCCGCGCATCCGCCGCCGCATGGGCCGCGTCGGGCAGCCCGGCGCCCTCGCTGCCCATCAGCAGGGTGTCGCCCGGGTGGAAAGCGAAGTCCCACAGGCTCTCGGCGCCGCGGGTGGTCATCGCCACCAGCCGCCCCGGCGGGCGCTCGGCCAGGAATCGCGCCCACGAATCATGGCGGTGAATTTCCGCCAGTTCGGCGTAGTCCATGGCCTGGCGGCGCCAGGCACGGGCGCTGAAGGCGAAGCCGCAGGGCTCGATCACATGCACCGGAAATCCAAGGCAGGCGCCCAGCCGGAGGATGGCTCCGACATTCGGCGCCATGTCCGGTTGATGCAACGCCATTCGTATACCAACAGGAACAGGCTTGCGCTCTCGCCCGATGTTCTGCAAAAAGCCCTCCGACTGGATCGGTATGTGCGGCGCGTTGTCTGCTGGACCATGGCGCAAGCCATGGCTAGGTAGGTGCGCATCGTAGCGGGACGGGGAATCCGTGTTAAGGTCCCGCGCGTCCGAGTTTCTGCCCTTGAGGGGGCCTGAGAGAAGGGAGAGACAGACGTGTCTCAAGCAGACAGCCACGCGGGCCACGACGGGGAAGCAACCCGGCGCGAGTTCCTGTATGTCGCGACCGGCGCCGCGGGCGCCGTGGGAGTGGGCGCCGCCGTCTGGCCGTTGATCGACCAGATGAATCCGTCCGCCGACGTTTTGGCGCTGGCCTCGATCGAGGTCGATATCGGCGATGTCGAACCCGGCACCCAGCTTACCGTCAAATGGCGCGGCAAGCCGGTGTTCATCCGGCGGCGCACCGAGGAGGAGATCGCCGAGGCCCGTGCGGTCAGCCTGGCCGACCTGCCCGACGCATCGGCGCGCAACGCCAACAACAGCTCGGCGGACGCGGCGGACCAGAATCGCTCGATGGACGCTGAAGGCGAATGGCTGGTGATGATGGGCGTCTGCACCCATCTGGGCTGCGTGCCGCTTGGCAACGGCGCCGGCGAGTTCGGCGGCTGGTTCTGCCCCTGCCACGGGTCGCACTACGACACCTCCGGCCGCATCCGGAAGGGTCCGGCGCCGACGAATCTCGAGATTCCGCAGGCGAAATTCGTCTCCGACACCGTGATCAAGCTGGGCTGAGGGTAGAACGATGAGCGGTATCCCGCACGACCATTACACGCCGAAGACCGGCATCGAGCGCTGGCTCCACAGCCGTCTTCCCGTTGTCAGCCTGATCTACGACACGCTGATGATCCCGACGCCGAAGAACCTGAACTGGATGTGGATCTGGGGCATCGTCCTGGCCTTCTGCCTGGTTCTTCAGATCGCCACCGGCATCGTGCTGGTGATGCACTACACGCCGCATGTGGAGCACGCCTTCGCGGCGATCCAGCATATCGACCGTGACGTGAACGGCGGCGGGCTGTTGCACGACCTGCACGCGAATGGCGGCTCGCTGTTCTTCGTGGCGGTCTACGCGCATATCTTCCGCGGCCTCTACTACGGCTCCTACAAGGCCCCGCGCGAGATCACCTGGATCATCGGCATCCTGATCTACCTGGCGATGATGGCGACCGCCTTCATGGGATATGTGCTGCCCTGGGGTCAGATGTCGTTCTGGGGCGCCACGGTGATCACCAACCTGTTCTCGGCCATTCCGCTGGTCGGCCAGCCGATCGTCGAGTGGCTGTGGGGCGGCTTCGCCGTCGACAACCCGACCTTGCAGCGCTTCTTCTCGCTGCACTACCTGCTGCCCTTTGTCATCGCGGCGCTGGTGGCGGTCCATATCTGGGCCTTCCACACCACCGGCAACTCGAACCCGGCGGGCGTCGAGGTGCGGCGCGATTCGCTCGAGATCGTGAAGCGGGACACGGTGCCGTTCTGGCCCTATTACGTGATCAAGGACCTGTTCGCACTGAGCTTCATCCTGACGATCTTCGCCTGCTTCGTCTTCTTCATGCCCGACTATCTGGGCCATCCGGACAACTACATAGAGGCGAACCCGCTGGTGACGCCCGCCCATATCGTGCCGGAGTGGTACTTCCTGCCCTTCTACGCGATCCTGCGCGCAATCGTCGACGACACCTGGATCATGTTCTTCCTGTCGCCCTTCATGACGGCGAAGCTGCTGGGCGTGGTGCTGATGTTCGCCTCGATCGCGGTGCTGGCGCTGGCGCCGTGGCTCGACACCAGCCGGGTACGCTCGGGCCGCTACCGGCCGCGCTTCAAGTGGTGGTTCTGGCTCCTGGTGCTGGACTTCCTCATCCTGACCTGGTGCGGCGGCCAGCCGGCCGAGGGCATGGTGCCACGCATCTCGGCCTTCGCGACCACGTACTGGTTCGCCTACTTCCTGGTGATC
>DATHZU010000456.1:0-5978 GCA_035458445.1 Thermohalobaculum sp.
CCTCCGAGGGTCTCAGGCGCATCGCTCAAATCCCAACCGGCGCCGAACCAGAGCGCACCGTCGCGGGACTCGTAAGCGTAAGAGATCACGGTCGACAGACGGGGACCTGCCCGCTGGAACTGTCCCTGACAATGGGCCGGCCAATGGCGACAACGGCCGCGATTTCAACGGTGGCAACAACGCCAGCGGCGGCGGCAACGGCAGCAGCAGTGGCAACGGCAGCAGCAGTGGCAACGGCAGCAGCAGTGGCAACGGCAGCAGCAGTGGCAACGGCAGCAGTGGCAACGGCAGCAGCAGTGGCAACGGCAGCAGCAGTGGCAACGGCAGCAGCAGCAACGGCAACAGCAACGGCAACAGCAACGGCAATAGCAACGGCAATAGCAACGGCAATAGCAACGGCAACAGCAACGGCAATAGCAACGGCAATAGCAACGGCAGCAGCAACGGCAATAGCAACGGCAATAGCAACGGCAATAGCAACGGCAGTAGCAACGGCAGCAGCAACGGGAACAAGGGCCTGGGGAACGGCGACGAGAACCCAGACCCATCCGATAACGGGTCGGGCAACGAAGATCCCGATAATCCCGGCCACGGTTCGTAGCCGAGCGCCGGGGACGTTACTGCGCAAGGACCGGTCTGAACTGGGCCGCAGTTCGACCGAGAATATCTCGTGGCGTCGCGATCGCGGCGCCACGATTGTTATTGGCGCTCTTGCTGCATCGACAGACCAAGCCTGCTGACTTCCGGCAGATCAAGGATTTGTCACCGGATTGGCGGGGTGCCGCAAAGGCCCGCACCCTATCCGGCCTGCGGCCCATCTCCGGCCTCGTCATCGCGCGCCACCACCGTCCCGGCCGGAGGGACGTATCGGAAGAACGGTATCAACCTTCCCAGCCAGGCGAGCGCGCCGTGCTCGTTGATCCACAGCGCATATTGCACATAGACCGGGTCCATCGACAGGTGCCGCTCTTCGGTACGCGCCCGGGCGAAGTAGATCAGGTTGATGCCAAAGAGCGCGATGCTGTAGCGCAAGGCAACCTCCCAGCCCGCGGCGGAGACGAAGGGAACCGACACCAGCCACCAGGACAGGTTCTTGGTCAGGTAGGCCGGGTGCTTGGTGAACCGGAAGGGGCCGTTGGTCAGTATCCCGCGATGGGTCAGGTTCGAGAAACGGGCGCCGAAGGTCATCGTCGCCAGACCGTAGATCACCAGCACTGCAATGATGGTGCTGCCCCACAACACCTGCAGCCAGGGCATCCCGGTCAGCCAGTTATCCCAGTAGAGATCGTCGTGATACTGGAGGAACTGGGTCGCGAAGACGTTCCAGAACGGCTGGTAGCACATGATCGCCACCAGCCAGCCCAGGACAGTCGGCTCGGCGCTGCGGATATGGGTATCCAGCAGCCGGAAGGTCATGATGTAGCCCGCCGCGGCGAAGACCAGATCGACCGAGAACGTGAACCGGTAGGCCAGTTCATAGAGCTGCATCGGCGTGGCCCAGCGCTGGCCGGCCAGCATCTCGCCGACCGCAGTCACCTCGCCGGCCAGGTAGCTGATCATCAGGGGCAGGAAGAACCCCTTCACGATCCAGCCGCGCGCGTGATTCCCCAGCATTGGCCAATCGATTCCGCGCGTCTGCCCCAGCGCCAGTAGGCCCAGATGCCAGTAGGCGTCGTAGGGGTCGCGCATGCGCCGGTCGACGATGATGAAATAGGGCACTGCGGCAATCGCGAGATACGGCCCGCAGGTTCTGAGCAGAAGCCAGAACGGGGCATAGAAATCCCGGTGATACTCGGGCAACGCCCAGTAGATCGCGCCGATCGCGCCGATCGTGACCGCCCAGCCGATCAGCTTGACCGCGACCCGCGCCAGGTCGACCTGCCCGCCCCGGTCCCATTGCAGTCCGGTGCTCGCCCGCCGGTGGACCCGGAGGATCAGGAAATCGAGCAGCATGATCGGGCCTGTGGCAGCCAGCATCCAGAACAGCGCCTTGGCCTCGGTCCGAATCGGCACGTCATGCAGCAGCCAGACCGTGAGGAAGAAGCAGACCAAACCGACAAGGTTGATCCAGGTATTTGTGCAGGATTGCGGGCGTTCGACACCTGCCACGCCATCCCCGGCGGAATGTGAAGTATTCGCCATGAAACCCTGCCAGTTGCTCTGCGATCTCGCCGTCCAGATGTGCCCCAGCCCCGAATAGGGCACATGCACGGCCATGCCGCAAGAAGGCATGGCGATCTCGGCGCGCCGCAATTCGTGCGAAGCGGCGGCGCAGATGCAAACCTGGCCGGGGCCGGAGCCGGGAAGACAAGCGCAGCGATCCTTCCTATGATGCGGGACAGGCAGGGGATGGAGCCGAGGGCGTCTGTTGGCAGAAAACACCAGTCCGATGCGCGGACCCGGGCCGTGCAGCAGCGGGCGCCGGGGCGGTCGATGAGCCCGGGCGACCCGTCGATCTGGTTCTGCGCCACCGGCAAGACCGGGCTTGGCCATCTGCGCCGCTGCTCCACCGTCGCGCGGGCACTGCAGGAACTGGCGCCCCGGACGCCGGTCGGGCTGGCCACCAATGCCGCCATCGCCGGGCTGGAACCAGCGGACCGGGCGGCATTCGCCGTCATCGAGACGATGGAGCGCGAAGACATCGGCCGCGGCATCGCCGGCCGCGGCCACGGGCCGGCCGTCGCCGACACGGCAGTGCTGCTGGGGCTGGAGGCTCTGGAGCGCCCGTTGGTGCTGATCCTTCGCGAGACCCCGGCAGACCGCGTGGAGCGGTTCCGGCTGGAGCGCGGGCGGCCCTGGGATCTGGTCATCGTGCCGAACCCGCAAGACCACTGGCTTCCGGAGTTCGGTTCGGACTTTGCGCGGACGGTCAGCCCGGTCGGGTGGATCTACAGGGCCTCGGTCAACCCTGCGCGCCCTGCCCGTGCTTCATTGCGGGTTCTGGTCGCCACCGGCGGCGGCGGTACGGCAAAGACCGCGGGGGCGCTGCGGGCCGAGATCGACCCGGTGATCGCGGCTGCCCGCAGGATGGCACGCAGACCCTTCACGGTGGTGCAAGCCATCGGCCCACGCGCCGCGCCCGAGGGGCGTCTGGGCGAGGCCGACGAGTCTCTGGACCCCGGCGGCGAGTTGGACCGCGAATTCGGCCGCGCCGACATCGTCATCAGCACTGCCGGATACAACTCGGTGCTTGAA
Source organism: Thermohalobaculum sp. (assembly GCA_035458445.1). Classification (GTDB taxonomy): domain Bacteria; phylum Pseudomonadota; class Alphaproteobacteria; order Rhodobacterales; family Rhodobacteraceae; genus Thermohalobaculum. The sequence goes on from DATHZU010000456.1 coordinate 3,196, forward strand.
CTGGCACTGACCACGGTACCGGCGCTGCTGGTCGCCATCCCGCGCAACATCGACGACCAGGCGGCACGAGCACGGCTGTGGGGGCCGCGGCTGGGCGCAACCCACTTGCCCGGCGACACCGCGGCCTCGGCCGCCTGGCTGGCCGGGTGCATCGACGCCGCGAAGCGACGGCCGGCCTGGGACCTCGGGCCCTCGGGGGGCGCGGCGGCTGCCCGACTGATTCGGGACCTTGCGCCATGACCCCCCGGATGCGGCGCGACGGAGATGCCTATGTGAAGCGGGTCGCCGATCCGGCAGCCGCTGGGCAGATCGCCGCCTGGACTGCGGCGCTGCGGGGCGCCGGCGTGCCGACGCCCGAGGCACGGCTCGACACCGCGACCGGCGCGCTGATCTTTCCCGTGATCGAAGGCACCTCGGGGCTGGCATCCATCGTCGAGCGCGGCGAGTCAGCGCTGACCGAGCTGCTGCGTCCGCTGCTTGCGCTGCACCGCGCGGCGGTGCCAGGGCTGAGCCCGTTCGACCCAGCTGCCAAGATTTACGCAAGGCTGGAACCGCGCGACCCCGCGCCCTTGCGGGACGAACTCCGCGCGTTGCTGGCCGCGCTTCCCGCCCCCGCCAGCCCGGGACCTGTGCATGGCGATTTCCATGCCGGCCAGTTGGTCCTGGACCCCGCCGGGCGCGCCTGGTTGCTGGATCTGGAAGACCTGGCCGCGGGCGCCCCGGAATCCGACCTGGGCAATTTCGCCGCGCATCTCGGCACCCGGCCAGAAACCCGGCGCGGGCCGGTTCGCGACGGCTTCGAGCACTGGCTCGACCACGTGCTCGGCGCCTATTCCGGCATCGGCGGCCAAGCCGCGGCCGAGCTGGCGCGGCTGCACGGGCGCATCGCGTTGATCCGGCGGGCCCTGAAGCTGGACCGGCGGGGGAATTCGGCTGTGCTGATGGAACTTTGGCCCCGGCGAAGGCCGGATAAGTAAATCTTTTCCCCGATCTCGGGCAAAATCTGCATCTCCGCTTATTCACTGTGAAACATACATTAATCTTCGTTTACTCGCCTTATGCTTGCATGTACTCGCGCATAGGGTTTGACAGGATAAGGCGCTATCTTCATAAAAAGACTTACATTTCAGTAACCGATTTGTGACAATTAGGCGTGCGTTGAGTGATTCGCTGTTCGGCGTCGCTAAGGCATCCCTCCCAATCGGAGCCTGTTTTGACATCAGTCCTCATCATTGAGGACGAGGGCGATTTCGGCCGCGCACTTGCCATGACCTTGGTGAATGCCGGATTCGAGGTCAATCTTGTGTCCTCCGCCGCTGAAGCGCGACTGTCGCTGGCCCGAGGCCATGTGCATCTCGTCTGCGCGGACATGGCCCTGGAGGGCGGCCTTGCCGCCGCGGCTGCCGCCACGCACCGGCAAGGCAACCCGGGCATCCCTCTGATCGCGATGGCCACGAAGGACAACGTGGCGGTCCGCCGACGCTCCGAGCAGTACAACGCCGCCGCCTTCCTGGTGAAGCCGTTCGTGCCTTCGCGGTTCGCCGAGATGGTGACCGCGCTGCTGCGCGAGGCCGAGTCGGGACCCGCTGCGGATACGTCGCGACCGTCGGTGATGATGTACTCGCACGACACGATCGGCTTGGGTCATATGCGCCGGAATTCCGCGATCGCCGCCGAAGTGGCGGATGCCATGCCCAGCTGCAGCGTGCTGATGACGGTCGGCTGCCCCGCCGGCGTGGTCTTCGACCTGGACCCGGGTGTCGATGTGGTCAAGCTGCCGTCGCTGGCGAAAGCTGCGCGCGACATCTGGCGCCCAAGCAGCCTGCGGGTCTCGTCAGGCATGGCGCGGTCGCTGCGCATGGGCATCCTGGAGCGCACCGCCACCGAGCTTCGCCCCGACGTGCTGCTGGTCGACCACGAGCCGGGCGGGGTCTGGAGCGAATTGCTGCCGACCCTTAAGACCCTCCGCGAATCGGGCGGCACCGAGGTGATCCTGGGCCTGCGCGACATTCTGGACGATCCCGACCGGGTAAAGACCGGCTGGCGCGAGCGCGGGGTCACCGATCTGATCGGCGAGTATTACGACCACATCCTGGTCTATGGCGACGAGCGCCTGTACCCCAGCAGCAACCTCTACGGGCTTGAGGAACTGGCGCCGGGCCGGGTGCATTATTGCGGCTACGTGACCACCGTCGCGCCGCCGGGCACCGCAAACCCGCCTCCGGCAGGTGGCGGCGGCATCCTGGTCTCCGGCGGCGGCGGCCGCGACGCGTTCCCGGTGCTCGCGGCGGCACTGGAGGGCCTCGGCCGCTTGCCGTCAGGCAGCCGCCCGGCGATGATCCTGGTCGCCGGACCGCTGATGGATCACGAGCTCTTCGAAACGCTTCAGCAGCGCGCCAGCGATCTGGGCGCACTGGTGCTGCGGTCGACCCCCGACATCCCGGGAATGCTCCGCCGGGCCGACCTGTTCGTCAGCATGGCCGGGTATAACTCGCTGACCGAAGCCATGGCCGTCGGCTGCCCCACGCTGGTGATCCCGCGCGTCGGACCCAGCAGCGAGCAGCGCATCCGCGCAGGCATGCTGGCCGAGCGCGGCCTGGTCGAGACACTCTCGATCGGTGATGCCACGCCGGATGTCCTGGCGCGGCGGTTCGCCCGCTTGGGCGGAACGCGGCAGCCGCGCCCGGTGATTCCCTCGCTCAACGGCGTCGAGGTCGCTGGCTCCTTCATCACCGATATCCTGTCCGCGAAGCATCCGCAGCTTCCGGTCAAGACCGTCGAAT
>DATHZU010000457.1:0-6686 GCA_035458445.1 Thermohalobaculum sp.
GAGCAGCGGGTCGAGTCGGAGGATCACCGGATCGCGAAAACCGGCTCGGTAGGCGCGATCGAACCACAGGAACGCCTCGTCCGCTTCCCCTCTCCAGGCGCTCAGTCAGCGCCCAACGGGCGGTCTCGCCTGCGTCCTACCGCAGGTCCAGCGCCGCGTCGATCACCGCCTTCAGGTGGCGATCGTCCCAGACCTTGGGCCCCGCCGAGGCGGATGGCGAGGCAGGCCGCGACACCAGCCGCCAGCGCCGTCCGGCGATGTCCTCCAGCCGCCGGTCGAGCCAGCCGAAGTAGCCGAAATTCTCCGGCTCCTCCTGCGCCCAGACCAGCTCCGCCTTCCTGCAGGGCTTCAGCGCGGCGGCAATGGCGGCCTCGTCCAGCGGGTAGAGCTGCTCCAGCCGGATCATCGCCACATCCTCGATCCCGCGCTGGCGCCGCTCGGCCTCCAGAAAATGGTAGAGCTTCCCGGTGCAAAGCACCGCCCTTGAAGCATTTTCTACGTCATCCCCAATCACCGTCCGGAACCCGCTGCCCGGCCCCATCTCGTCCAGCCGCGACACACATCCCGGATGGCGCAGCAGCGCCTTCGGGCTCAGAACCACCAGTGGCTTGCTCAATGGCCCCACCATCTGGCGGCGCAACGCATGGAAGAAATTCGCAGGCGTCGAGGCGTTCACCAGCCGCATGTTCCCCTTCGCGCAGGCCATCAGCAGCCGCTCGGGCCGGGCCGTCGCATGATCCGGCCCGCCGCCGTCCAGCCCATGGGGCAGCAGGATGGTTAGCGCGCTCTCGAACAGCCAGCGGTCCTCCGCGCAGGCCACCACCTGGTCGAAGACCGGTTGGCAGACGTTCAGGAAATCGCCGAACTGCGCCTCCCAGACAGCCAGCGCCCCCGGCGCCAGCGTCGAGCGCCCGTATTCGAAGGCCAGGATCGCGTGCTCGATCAGGGGGGCGTTATAGAGGTCGACGCGCGCCGCGAGCCCGTCCAGCACGATGTGCCGCACCCCGGTCTGCTGGTCGAACAGCGCCAGATGCCGCTGGGTGAAGGCGCCGCGGATGCTGTCCTGCCCGCCAAACCGCACCGGCGTGCCCTGATCCGCCAGGCTCGCCAGCGCCAGCGCCTCGGCGGTGGCCCAGTCGATGCCGCCGCCAGTCTCTATCGCGGCGGCGCGGGCATCGAGGAACCTCGCCACCTTCGGGTGCAGCGCCATCCCCTCCGGCGCCGCGGTGACATGACGGCCAAGGCGGCGCAGGGTTTCGATGTCCACCCCGGTCTCGACCGGATCGCAGAGCCGCGCCTCGATATCCGTGGCCAGGCCGGGGGCCGGCGGCGGCCCGTTCGGCGCCCATTGCTTCGCGGCCCCGAAGGCGCGGTCGAGCTCCGAGGCGAAGCCACCCACATCCGGCTTCTGCCCGATCCTGCTCCCGTATTGCTCCGACAGCTTCGGCATCGCGTCGATGGCCTTGTAGGCCATCGGCTGGGTGAAGTGCGGCTCGTCGATCTCGTTGTGGCCCTTGCGCCGGTAGCAGACCATGTCGACCACGATATCGGCGCCGAACCGCGCCCGGTATTCCGCCGCCACCTGCCCCACGCGCAGCAGCGCCTCGGGGTCGTCGCCGTTCACATGCAGCACCGGCGCCTCGACCAGCTTGGCGATGTCCGCGCAGCTGCGCGCGGTGCGGGCCTCACGCATCTCGGTGGTAAAGCCGATCTGGTTGTTCAGGATCAGGTGGATGGTGCCGCCGATATGGAACGGCGCCAGCCCGGAAAGCTGGAACACCTCCATGTTGATCCCCTGCCCGGCGATGGCCGCATCGGTGTGGTAGATCACCGACAGCACGGCGCCCGCGCCCTCGCGCTCGGCAATGGCCCGGGCGCGACCCTGCATCACCGGACCCACCACCGACAGATGCGAGGGATGCGGCGAGACCCACATGGTCACGTCGTGTCCGCCGATCCGGGCCTGCCCCTCGAAGCCCAGGTGATAGGGCACGTCCGAGGCGGCGCCGGTCTCGAAGGGCATCTCCGGTGTGCCCTGCGCCTCGGCCACCAGGCGGGTCAGCGGCTTGCCGAAGTTCAGCCCCATCTGGGTGAACCGGCCCCGGTGCATGCCGCCGGCAAAGACGTGCCGGGCGCCCAGCGCCACCCCGGCGCGGATCACCGCGTCCGTCAGCACCAGATAGCCCTCGGCGCCCGCCAGCCCGAAGGTCTTGGTGCCGGGCATGCGGCGCCCGAAGGTGGCCTCCAGATGCTCGCCCCGGGCGATCATGTCCAACGCGCCGGCCTGCTCGGCGGGCGCGGGGCGCCACGGTTCCTCGGCCCGCGCCGCCAGCCATTCGCGCCGGGCGCGGTCCTGGACATGCCCGATCTCCCAGCCGATGGTCCCGCAATAGGCGGCACGCAGCGGCGCGGCATCGGCGGGTTCCAGCCCGTAGCGCCCGGGCTCCAGCTCCTCCGGCGCCTCTGGCAGCGCCAGCCCCAAGGGATCAAGCCGCGCCGCGCGCCAGCCGGATCTGCGATAGGCCTCGGCGAGACCAATCAGCGCGCCCGCCTCGGTGCGCGCGCCGAACAGCGCCTCCAGCGCACCGGGGTCGCCCGCGCCGTAAGCCTCGTCATCGCGCATGTGATCCTCACCCAATGGTGTCCGCCGCACCCGGCATCATAAGTTGCGCCGCCGAGTTTCACAGAATAAACCCTGAGGCCGTCAACATCATCACGGGGCTGATCCGGAGGCCGCCGATGGACGACTTCAACCGCATGACCGTGGACGAGATCGCCGCCGCGATCCCGGACGGCGCGCTGCTGGGCGTGCCCGCCGACTACTCTGGCGTGCCGATGGCCGCCACCCGGGCGCTGATCGCGCGCAAGGCCAGGGGGCTGCGGCTCTACTGCCTGCCGCTGACCACGATCCAAGGCGACATGCTGATCGGCGCCGGCTGTGTCGACAGTATCGAGGCCGCCGCGGTGACGCTGGGCGAGCACGGCCTCGCGCCGCGTTTCTCGGCGGCGGTCGAGGCGGGCAGCGTGACGATGCGCGACTCCACCTGCCCGGCGCTGCACAGCCAGTTGCAGGCGACCGAGAAGGGCGTGCCCTTCATGCCCCTGCGCGGGATCATCGGCTCGGACATCGCCGCGCACCGGCCCGACTGGCGGGTGATCGAGAACCCCTTCGGCAACGCACTCGACCCGATCCTGCTTCTGCCTGCCGTCAAGCTGGACGCGGTAGTGTTCCACGCCCCACACGCGGATCGCAATGGAAACATTTTTATCGGGCGGCGCAGGGAGTTGGCGACCCTGGTTCATGCGGCCGAGAAGGTCTATGTGACGGTCGAGAAGATCGTCGACGAGGATGTCCACGCCTCCGAGGCCAGCGCCGCCGGCGGCCTGCCGGCCTTCTATGTGGACGGCATCGCCGTGGCCGAGAACGGCGCCTGGCCCTGCGGGCTGACCGATGTCTACCCGCCCGATGACACCGCCCTGGCCGCCTATGCCGCCGCGGCCCGCACAGAAGCGGGCTTCGCCCGTTGGCTGGCGGATCAGGGCCTCGGCGCGGGGAATGCTGCGTGACCCACTCCCCCGAGGAACTGCTGATCTCGACCCTGGCCGACATGCTGGCGGGCGACCGCCACGTGGCGGTGGGCGCGGCCTCGCCGATCCCCGGGGCGGCGGCGCTCTTGGCCCAGGCCGAGGCGAGGATCGCCTCGGGCCGCCGGATGCACGTCTCGATCCTGCATTCGCGCCGCCACAATCCCTTCACCGAAGGCGCGCGCGAGCTGTTCGATGCGGCCGGACAGGGCCGGATCGACACATTCTTCCTCGGCGGCGTGCAGATCGACGGGCAGGCCAACATCAACCTGGTGGGGATCGGAGACTACCCGCACCTGAAAAAGCGTTTCCCCGGCTCGTTCGGCTCGGCGCTGATGTATTTCGCCGTGCCCCGGGTGATCCTGTTCCGCGAGGAGCACAGCCCCCGCACGCTGGTGGGCAAGGTCGATTTCGTCTCGGCCCCCGGCACCAGCCCGCCGGAGGTCTGGCGGCGCGGCGGGCCGAAGGCGCTGGTGACCAACCGGGGGGTGTTCTCGTTCGACCCCGCCGCGGCGCGCTTCCGGCTCGAGAGCGTCCATAACGGCGAGACCCCGGCCACGGTGGCCGCCGCCACCGGCTTCGACTTCGACCTCGCCCCCCGGGTGGGCGAGACCCCTGCCCCCTCGCCCCGGCGCCTCGCGCTGCTCAGGGGCGAAATCGCGCCGAAGGTGGCGCAGTTCTATCCCCAGTTCGCGGCGCGCGTCTGGGCCATCGCTGCATAAACACGGAGACTGAGATGGGTGCGCTCGACGGCGTGAAGGTGATCGATCTGACTCGGATCCTGGGCGGTCCCTTCGGCACGCAATGGCTGGCCGACCACGGCGCCGATGTGATCAAGGTCGAGCCGCCGCAGGGCGACGACACCCGCGCCTGGGGCCCGCCCTTCGACGACGAGGCGGGCGCCGCCTCGTATTTCCTCGGCGTCAACCGCAACAAGCGCGGCGTGGCGCTGGACCTGCGGATGCCCGAGGGGCGCGAGGCGCTGCTGCGGCTGTTGGAGACGGCGGACGTGCTGATCGAGAACTTCAAGCCCGGCGGCATGGAGAAATGGGGCCTCGGCTACGAGGATACGCTGAAGCACCGCTTCCCCAGGCTGATCCATTGCCGGGTCTCGGGCTTCGGCTCGGACGGCCCGCATGGCGGCCTGCCCGGCTACGATGCCATCGTGCAGGCCCAGGCGGGCATGATGAGCGTCAACGGCGTCGAGGGCGGCGAGCCGACCCGCATCGGCATCCCGCTGGTCGATATCGGCACCGGCATGGCGGCGGCGATCGGCATCGCCATGGCGCTGTACGAGCGGTCGAATTCCGGCCTCGGCCAGTACCTCGACATGACCCTCTACGACACTGCGGTCTCGATGCTGTTTCCGCATGCGGCGAACTACTTCCTCAGCGGCGCGCATCCGCGGATCACCGGCAACACTCATTCCAACCTGTCGCCCTACGACGCCTTCCCGACCAAGACCTGCCGGGTCTTCATCGCCGGCGGCAATGACGGGCAGTTCCGCAAGATCTGCCAGGTGGTCGGGCGCCCGGAACTGGCCGAGGACCCGCGCTTCGTCAACAACGCCGCCCGGCTGCAGAACAAGCTGGCGCTGCGCGAGGAGTTCGCCCCGGCAATGGCGAAATGGGACGGCGAGGAATTGGCCGCCGCGCTGATGAAGGCGGGCGCCCCGGCGGGCCCGGTGCTGGAAACCCACGAAGTGGTGGCCCATCCCCACACGCTCCACCGCGAGATGACGGTCGAGATCGACGGCTTCAGGACGCTGGGCAACCCGATCAAGATGAGCCGCACGCCGCCCCAGGCCGCCCGCCGCCGCCCGCCGCGATTCGGCCAGGACACCCGCGACGTGCTGGCCGAGGCGGGCTACACGGCGGCCGAGATCGACTCGCTGATCGCGCTGGGTGCCGCGCTGGACGGGCCGCGGGGCAAGGGCTGAGCACGCCGCCGCTTCGCCTTTGACGGAAGTATGATACCGTCCTGAGACCGGGCGGCTTATCGGGTCAATCCTGCGGAGCGGGCTTCACATGCAACGGGTAACATTCGAAAAGGGCCAAACGCTGTTCTCCGAGGGAGAGCCGGGCGACCTTTGCTACAAGATCCTGTCGGGCAAGATCGATATCCTGCTGAACGACCCGGACAGGCCCGGTCTGGAGCATGCCCGGAAGATCGCGGTCTGCGGCGAGGGCGAGATCATCGGCGAGATGGGCGTGATCGAGAACGTCCCCCGGTCCGCCACGGCGGTGGCCGCTGAACAGACCGTCTGCAAGAGCTTCGACGCGAGCGAGATCATCGGCCTTCTGACCGACGAGCCCCACGAGGCGTTGGCCTATGTGCGGGTCTTGATCCGGCGCGTCCGCGCGGCAAACAGCAGGGTGTTCTTTCCGGCCAGCCGCGACGAATGAGGCGATCCGCCGCGTTCCGGTCCCCGCCGCCACGGCACAAGCGCCTTACGCAATCGCCCAGAACACCCCGCACAGCACCGCCATCGCGGCCAGCGAATAGACCCCGTTCCAGCGCCAGGTCAGCGTCGTCGCCGGCAGGCCGGTGATCCCCGACAGCATGATCGGCCCGGTGGCGTTCGGCGATGCGGTCATCGCCAGGGCCCAGCCCGCCCCCAGCGACAGCGCGATCAGGTCCGGCTCGGCCGGCAGCACCGGCAGGGCCGAGATCACCGCCGCCAGGAACACCACCACCATGATCGGGCTGATGGCAATGTTCCCCGCCGCCACGATGATCACCGGCAGCGCGCCGAGAAAGACCCAGTCCGGCATGGCCTCCAGCGCCAGGTGCGCGGCGATCTCGTCGACCGGCGCCAGGCTGGCCGCCGCCGCGCCGATGAACCCCGCCGCGCCCAGGGTATAGGCGTCGCGCGTCATCCGCGGCACCGGGCCGGCCAGGATCTCGCCCAGCCGCCGCCGCAGCGCCTGCAACCCCTGCCCGGCACCCGCATCGGCGTTCTGCGAGAACACCCAGCCCGCCAGCATCAGCGGCGCCATCACCATCAGCCCCTGTGCCGTTGTGACCTGCATGGCGGCGCGCGCGGCATAGGTGCCGCTGATCAGGATCAGCCCTACCAGCGCCAGGTCGCGGGCCGCGAC
>DATHZU010000458.1:0-3984 GCA_035458445.1 Thermohalobaculum sp.
CCGGATTGTCCATCGCTGCAGCAGGGTTTCAGGCGCCGAGGGGCTGCGGCGGATCGCGCGGGAGAGGCGGATGAGCGACGAATGGCGGACCATGAGCGCGGCCGATCTGGGCCGGGGCATCGCGGCTGGCAGGATCGACCCGCGCGATCTGGCGGAGGTGTTCCTGGCGGCCATCGAGGCCTATCCGGACACGCCCCGCATCTATGCCCGCCTGACCCCGGAACGCGCCCGCGCCGGCGCCGCGGCGGCGGCGGAACGGGCGCGGAGCGGCACCCTGCTGGGGCCGCTCGACGGGGTGCCGATCTCGTGGAAGGACAATTACGATATCGCCGGCGAGGTGACCGAGGGCGGCTCGAAGCTGCTGGCGGGCAAGGTCGCCGCCAAGGACGCCGTCGCCTTCGCCAACGCCACCCGGCAGGGGCTGGTTTGCCTCGGCAAGACCCATATGTCCGAGCTGGCCTTTTCGGGCCTCGGGATCAATCCGGTCACCGCAACGCCGCCGAACGCCATCGAGCCGCACCGGGCGCCGGGGGGATCGTCCTCGGGTGCGGCGGTCTCGGCCGCATTGGGGCTGGCGGCGGCGGGGATCGGCTCGGATACAAGCGGCTCGGTGCGTGTTCCGGCGGCCTGGAACGGGCTGGCCGGGCTGAAGACCACGATCGGGCGGATCCCCTGCGACGGCGTCGTGCCGCTGTCGACGACGCTGGACACCGTCGGGCCGCTGGCCCGGACGGTCGAGGATTGCGGGCTGCTGTATAGCGCCATGGCCGGGTTGCCGATGGCGGTGCCGGCGGTGCGGCCGCTGGCGGGTGCGCCTTTCCTGGTGCCCGAGACCGTCGTGCTTGACGGCCTCGATCCGGAGGTCGCCGCCGCCTTCGACGTGGCGCTTGCGGCACTGGAGGCCGCAGGGGCCCGCCTGGCCCGGGCAGCGGTGCCGGAGATTGCCGGAACCTTCGAGGTGACCGCCACCGTCTCGAACATCGTCGGGCCGGAGGGGTGGCGCCTGTGGGGCGCCGCGATCGAGGCCAATCCGGGGGTGATGTACGACCGGATTGAGGCGCGCTTTCGCACCGGCATGAGCGGGTCGGCCGAGAAGGACCGGCAGGCGATGGCCGAGTTCGCCCGGTTGTCGCGGTCACTGCAGGCGCGCATGGCCGAGCTCGGCCCGATGGTGATGCCGACCTCGGCGATCCTGCCGCCGCCGGTGGACCGGCTGCTGGCGGACGAGACCTATTTCACCGAGCGCAACCTGCTGGGCCTGCGCAACACCCGGATGGGGAGCCTGCTGGGCCTCTCCGCCCTGACGCTGCCCTGCGCGGCGCCGATGGTAGGCCTGATGCTGGTGGCGGCGCCGAATGCCGAGGATCTGCTGCTGGCATTGGGGCAGGCCGCCGAGCCGGTAATCGCGTAGGAGAGCTCACGCAACCGTTGCCATGGGCGGGTTTTCGCGGCAGCATCCCCCGGGATGAAGGATGCTGCCCGGGGGATGCGCGGTTTGCGACGCAAAGGTTGCATTCCGGAACTCACATTCCCGCGTGAACTCGCGCCGGGAATGCACTAGAGTGGGCAGGAAAGGTGCGGGGGCATTGATGTTCAACCCGACTTCGGTGGTGGCGGCGGCATTCGGCGATTACCTTGCCGAGCTATACTCGCAGTACTTTTCCGCGCGGCAGCAACAATATGCCGCTTTCCTGGGCGGCGCGGCGCGTCTGGTTCTGGAGCGTCTGGGGAACTCGGACGCGCTGTATCACAATGCCGAACATACGATGATGGTGACCCTGGTCGGCCAGCAGATCCTGCGCGGCCGTCTGCTGTCCGAGGCGCTGAGGCCCGAGGACTGGGTGCATTACACGGTCGCGCTGCTGGTCCATGACATCGGCTATGTGCGGGGCGCCTGCCGGGGCGACAACGGCAACACCGTGGTGATCAATGCCAAGGGCGACACCGTGACCCCGCCGCGCGGGGCCTCGGACGCCTTTCTCGCGCCATACCACATCGAGCGCGGGTTGATGTATGTGCGCGAGCGCTTCGCAGGCTCGGAGATGATCGACCAGGAGCGGATCGCCCGGGCGGTGGAATTCACCCGCTTCCCGGTCCCGCCGGACCCGGCCTACGCGGATACCGGCACCGAGGCCGCGCTGGTGCGGGCGGCAGACCTGATCGGCCAGATGGCCGATCCATACTACCACCGCAAGATCGGCGGCCTGTATCACGAGTTCGTCGAGACCGGGGTGGCCGCGGAACTGGGCTACAGCTCGCCGATGGATCTGGTCGAACAGTACCCCGAGTTCTTCTGGTCGCAGGTTCAGCCCTATATCGGACCGGCATTGCGCTATCTGGAGCAGACCATCGAGGGCAAGCAGTGGGTCGCGCAGCTCTACAACCACATCTTCCAGGTCCAGCAACGGAAAAACTCGCTGGGCCCGTTCCCGGGGCCGCAGAGGTAGGTCCCAGGGCGCCGGAAGCGCGCTGGACCCGCGGCCGCAGAACCGGTATCTTCGCGGCAACAGAGCGCGGGAAGCGCCCCTCCACGAGGCATATGATGCAGTTTCCGACCCGGTTCGAGGATCTCCCCGAATATGCCTTCCCGCGCCTGCGGGCGTTGCTGTCCGGCGTTGCGCCGGGCGGGCCGGAAATCCCCATGTCGATCGGCGAGCCGCAGCACGCGATCCCGAGCTTCGTGCCCGAGGTGATGGCGCGCCATTCGGCGACGCTGAACCGGTACCCGCCGAACGAGGGCATTCCCGAGCTCAGGCAGGCGATCTCGGACTGGCTGGGGCGGCGGTACGGCGTCGGCGAGGCCTGGCGCGACCCGGAGCGCAGCATCCTGCCGCTGAACGGCACCCGCGAGGGGCTGTTCAACACTTGCCTGGCGCTGTCGCCGGAGACCAAGAACGGCCGGCGCCCGGCTGTGCTGCTGCCGAACCCGTTCTACCAGTGCTATGCGGTGGCGGCCCTGATGGCGGGGGCCGAGCCGGTCTACCTGCCCTGCACGGCGGAAACCGGGCATCTGCCGGACTTCGCCGGCCTGCCCGCCGAGTTGCTGGACCGGACCACGGTGGCCTATATCTGCTCGCCGGCCAATCCGCAGGGGGCGGTCGCCGACCGGGCCTATTGGGCGACGCTGCTGGAACTGGCCGAGAAGCACGATTTCCGGGTCTTCGCCGACGAGTGCTACTGCGAGATCTACCGCGACACGCCGCCGGTGGGCGCGCTGGAGGTGGCGGCGGAGGCCGGGGTGGACCCGGACCGTCTGGTGGTGTTCCACTCGCTGTCGAAGCGGTCGAACCTGGCGGGGCTGCGCTCGGGCTTCGCCGCCACCGGCGCGGGCAATATGGCGCGGATGAAGCAGCTGCGCGCCTATTCCGGCGCGCCGATGCCGATCCCCGCCCAGTACGCGGCGGCGGCGGTGTGGGCCGAGGAAAGTCACGTCTCGGCAAATCGTGCGCTGTATCAGGAGAAATTTGCGCTTGCCGATGATATACTCGGTAACATGCAGGGGTATATGTCACCGGAAGCAGGGTTCTTCCTGTGGCTGCGCGTCGGCGATGGCGAGCAGGCGGCGCTGAGGCTTTGGCGGGAGGCGGGGGTGCGGTGCCTTCCGGGCAAGTATCTTTCGCGGCCGGCACCCGACTGGCTGGGCGGCGGCGATCCTGGCGCGGAGTATGTGCGTCTGGCGCTGGTCGCGCCCGCCGCCGAGGTTCGGCGCGGACTGGAAGCGGTGCGTCAGGCGCTGGGATGATGTTCTTCGAGGGGGAACGGGAGTAGACGAATGGCCTTCTTCTCCGGCGAGAGCCGCGGAACGCCGCTGGTCGACAGGGAAATGTCCGAGGCCATGCGCCGCCGGCTGGGCGAGCTGATCGGGCTCGGCCTGGGCGCGGCCGCGGTCGTGCTGGCGATGTGCCTGGCGAGCTACGATGTGAACGATCCCAGCCATTTCAGCTCGACGCCCGAGCCGCCGGCCAACTGGCTCGGCCGTCCCGG
>DATHZU010000459.1:0-5906 GCA_035458445.1 Thermohalobaculum sp.
AGGCATCTTGTAGACCGGCAGCTTTTCCTCGCCCATGCCGGACCCGGCAAGGATGCGCCGCGGCACCGGCGGCGACTGCCAGAGGTCCAGCGCGGTCAAGCCGTCCTCGCCGAAGAGGCCGGCGATGTAATGCCGCCCGTCGGCGGTGATCAACGCGTCATAGGGATGGTCACCCATGCCGGCGATCCGGGTGACCGCCGGAGCGCCGCCACCGGAGAAATCGGCGATCCAGGTCTCGCCGGCGTCCCACAGCGTAAAGACGAAGCGGCGCCCGGGCGCATCCACCAGCCCGATGGTCTTCGACAGCCCGCCGGACCATTCGGCGGGAATGTCGGCCACCATCTCCAGGGTTCCGGCGTCGAAGACCCGCACGCCGCCGGGCTCATAGTTCGAGACCGCGACCAGGGTGCCGTCGTCGGAGATCGCGCCGCCGATCGAATTGCCGCCCTGAACGACGCGGCCGGCGATGCTTTGCTCCAGGATGTCGAGCTTGGTCAGCCCGCCGTCGCGCCCGAAGACATAGGCATATCTCTCGTCGGGCGAGTACACGACCGAGGCATGCGACAGGTCGCCCAGCCCCTCGATCCGGCCGATGGCGGCGCGGTCGGACTGGTCAACGATCAGCACCGAGCCGGTGGCGCGCTCGATCACGAGCCCCATGTCTCCGGTGCCCCTGAGCTCGGCGGCGAGGGCGAGACCGGGCAGCAGGGGCAGCCCTGCCAGGGCGGCGATCACTCTGCGGCGGTCAGCAGATACTGGGCTATCCACAGGGCCTCTCCTTCGGTCAACAGCGGGCGCCAGGGCGGCATCGCCGTCCCCGGTATGCCGTCCAGGATGATGGCGGCGAGGGATTCGGGCGCCGCGCCCGCCAGCGTCTCGGCGGTCAGGGCCGTGCCGAGCCCGCCCTTCAGCGTCATGCCGTGGCACGAGCCGCAATCCTGCCGGACCAGCCGCTCCAACTCGGCCGCGCGCTCCGGCGCCAGGCCGCCGGCCAGCGCCGGGGTGGCAATCAGAGCCAGTGCGAGGGCGGTCAGCCTAGGCATCGACCGTCTCGCCTGACCGGCCGGTGGCGATGCGGGCCAGCACCTCGTCCGGGCGTTCCTCGTAGAGCGAGACCACCTTGCCCAGGATGAACACGACGGGGCCTTCGAACCCTGCGTCCGCGGCCTTCGCGGCAATGCTGTCGAGCCGCGTCACCAGCCGGCGCTCGCGCGGCGTGGTGGCATTGTTGACGGCCATCACCGGCAGGCTGCGGGGCATGCCCTGGCGGATGAGCTTTGCGGATATCTCGGCAATGCTGGCGGCGCCCATGTAGACCACCAGCGTGGTCTCCGGATCGGCGAGCCCGGCCCAGTCGAGGTCCAGCGGAAGGTCCGCCCGGCAGTGGCCGGTGACATAGCGCACGCCGTTCGCCAGCCCGCGATGGGTCAGGGGCACGCCGGTGGTGGCCGCGCAGCCCTGGGCCGCGGTGATGCCGGGAACGATCTCGCAGGGGATGCCGGCGGCCCGCAGGCACTCCATCTCCTCCGAGCCGCGCCCGAAGATGAACGGGTCGCCCCCCTTCAGCCGCACGACCGCGCAGCCCTGGCGGGCGAAGTGGACCAGGATCCTGTTGATTTCGTCCTGCGGGACCGGATGGTTCCTCGGCGCCTTGCCCACCGGAACCAACCGCGCGTCCTTCGGCGCCAGCGCCAGGATCTCGGGCGATACCAGCCGGTCATGGACCAGCACCTCGGCGCGGCCGATCAGCCGGAAGGCCTTGAGGGTCAGCAGCTCGGGGTCGCCGGGACCGGCGCCCACCAGGAAGACTCTTCCCAGAGGTTTCATCCTATTCCTCCCCCGCATGGTTGGTCGGGGCGCTAATGGGTTGATCGGCAGGGGGCGGGACCGCCCCCTGCCAAGCCACGCTCAGTAAACGTCGGCGCGGGTGTTGTAGACGTTGAACTTGCCGGTCGGCGTGATCAGGCGCGGGTCCTTGATCACCTGCTTCAGCTCCAGCGTCTTGTCGTCGACCACCACAATGGCCGATTCCTTGTCCTTGGCGTTCCAGACCGAGAACCAGATTTCGGTTCCCTGCTGGTTGAACTCGCCCTGGACGACGCGGGGCTGGCCCTCGGCGATGCCGGCCCACTCGCCGATCGGCAGCACCGTGTATTCGGGCTCGGCCTGGTCCATTTCAGCCACCTTGAAGACCGCGATCGAGGCCGAGATCTCGGCATCCGGGTTCAGCGGCGCGTCGACATAGAGGTGCCCGGAGTTCGGGTGCGACTTGACGAACAGCGAGCCGCCGCCCAGCGCTTCGAGTTGCTGGACAACCTTCCACGCGTGATCCGGATGTCCCTCCGGGTCGGTCCCGATCAGCGCGACGGTCTCGTCGCCCAAATGCGAGGTGGCCCAGACCGGTCCATAGGTCGGGTGCATCAGGTTGGCTCCGCGCCCCGGATGCGGGGTCGCGCCGCCGGATTCGAGCAGGGCAACCAGCTTCGACTCCTTGGTGTCGATCACCGCGATCTTGTTGCGCGCGTTCGCGGCGGTCAGGAAGTAGCGCTTGGTCGAGTCGAAACCGCCGTCATGCAGGAACCGCTCGGCCTCGATCTCGGTGGTCTTCAGGTTCTTGATGTCCGAGTAGTCGACCATCAGGATCTTGCCGGTCTCCTTCACGTTGACGATGAATTCCGGCTTGTAGTGCGAGGACACAATCGCGGCGACGCGCGGCTCCGGATGGTAGGTCTGCTCGTCGAACACCATGCCGCGGGTCGAGACGATCTTCAGTGGCTCGAGTGTGGCGCCATCCATGATCACGTATTGCGGCGGCCAATAGGACCCCGCGATGGCGTACTTGTCCTCGAAGCCCTTGAATTTCGAGGTCTCGACCGAGCGTGCCTCGGCGCCGATCTTGATCTCGGCGACGGTGGTCGGCTCGTCCATCCACATGTCGATCATGTTCACCTTGGCGTCGCGGCCGATGACGAGCAGGTAGCGGCCCGAGGCCGAGATGCGGCTGATATGCACCGCATAGCCGGTGTCGAGGACCTTGACGATCTCGTAGGTGTCGCCATCGATCAGCGCCACCTGACCTGCATCGCGGAGCGTGACCGAGAACAGGTTGTCGAGCTTCAGGTCGTTCATCTGCTTGGTGGGCCGGCTCTCGGGCGCCACAAGAACCTTCCAGCTCGCCCGCATCTCGGGCATGCCGTATTCCGGCGGCAGCGGCGGCTCGATCAGCAGGTAGCGCGCCATCATGTCGACTTCGGCCTCGGTCATCTCGCCCGAGGTGCCCCAGTTGGGCATGCCGGCCGGCGAGCCGTAGGTGATGAAGTCCCTCAGGTACTCATAGCCGTTGGCGCGGGTGATGTCGGTGGTCAGCGCCTTGCCGGTCGCGCCCTTGCGCAGCACGCCGTGGCAGCCGGCGCAACGCTCGAAGTAAAGCTGGGTCGCGTCGCCGAACTCCTCGGGCGTGATCACCGGGTCGCCGGGCTTGCGGCCCGGAATCTCGACCTGAATCTGGCCCAGCGTGGTCATGCTCGGCACGTACTCGGCAGCCGGGGTATCGCCGTGGGCCTTCGGTTTTTCCTGGGCCTGCACCGCGCCTGCGGCGAGGGCCAGAGGAAGCGAGACGCTGGCAAGCAGTGCGTACTTCCTGATGTTGATCATGGGGGTCATACCGTTCGTCTCCTTGCGGTGGGGGCTGGCGCAACACTGGACGGGATCGCCACCGATGACCTTGACTTTGATCAAAGCGCGACAGCTTCGGCAGCGCCACGGTTCATCCAGACACCGGGAGACCGTCATGCAGCTTCTGCGCGCGCTGTATCGTGCCACGATTATCGTCGTTTTTTCAACGGCCTGCCTGACCTCGCCGGCGGCTTCCGCAGGGTTTCCGGGGGGCGAGGCCATCGCGCCCGCGGTGCCGGATGCCGCAATGGCGGCGCGCATGTTCGAGACCGGCGCCGAAAACCTGACGCTGGTCCGCGACGACACGGCGCCGGCCTCGTGGCTGGTGCACGGCCCCCGGGGACCGTTGGGCCATATCGCCTCGACCTGGGAAATCGCCGGGTCGCTGGGATATTCCGGGCGGCCGATCGACATACTGGTTGCGGTGGGGCTGGATGCCAGAATCGCCGGGGCGGAGCTGATCGCCCATAACGAGCCGATTCTCACCCTGGGAATCTCGACCGAGGATATCGCCGACTATGTCTCGGCATTCGCAGGGTTGGATCTGAAGAAGCCGCGTGTGTCCGCGTTCGACGCCCGCGGCGATCTGCCGCCGATCATTGCCCGGGCGACGGTTTCGACCGGTGTGATCCGCGACGCGATCCTGCGCACGGCCCGGACCGTGGCGCTGGGGCGCGGGCTGGTTGGCGGTGCGGTCGCCAAGATCGACCGCGTGAGCTTCTCGGCCCGGAACTGGGACGGATTGGTCGCGGATGGGGCGCTTGTCCAGAACCCGGTCACACTCGGCGAAGCCCGTGCGGCGCTGGCGGGCGCGAAGAACCCGCCACCGGACGGCGGCGCGCCGTTCCTGGACCTGTGGCTCGCGGTGCTGGACCCGCGCGGGATCGGCGAGAACCTGCTGGGCGCGCCGATCTACGGCCGCGCGATGGGCATGCTGGGGCCGGAAGATTCGGCGATCTTCGTCGCCTCGCGCGGACTGCACTCGCATCGCGGCACCGCCTGGCGGCAGACCGGTGTCTTCGACCGGATCGAGGTGATCCAGGGCGCGCGGACCATTGCCCTGACGGAAAGCGACTACCTGCGGATCGACAAGCTGGAGGCCCCTGGCGCACCCGAATTCAAGGAGATGAGCGTCTTCCGGCTGGCCGGTGCGACCGGCTTCGACCCGGCTCTGCCATTCCGGATCGAGGTGACCGCCAGCCGCCCTGCGGCCGCGGGCGGCGACGTATCGTTCCGGATTCCACTGACCTATCACCTGCCGCGAGACTACCTGCTGGCGGCCGCGCCCGTTGTGCTGCCGGAGGACGCTCCGCTGTGGCAGTCGGCATGGCAGGCACGGCAGGGCTCGATCATCGGCGTCGGGGTCATGCTGGCGGCGCTGGCTGCGCTGATGTTCCTGCAGGAGCCCTTCGCGCGGCGCCCGGGGCTGTGGCGCTGGGGGCGGATCGGCTACCTGAGCGTCACGCTGGTCTGGCTGGGGTGGATCGCTGGGGGCCAGCTTTCGGTGGTGCAGGTGGTGGCGTTCCTGCAGTCGCTGCTCAGCGGTTTCCACTGGGAGACCTTCCTGATCGAGCCGGTCATATTCCTGTTGTGGGGATTCGTCGCGCTGGGGCTGCTGTTCTGGGGGCGCGGGGTCTATTGCGGCTGGCTCTGCCCCTTTGGCGCGTTGCAGGAGCTGACCAACGAGGCGGCCCAGCGGCTGGGCGTGCCGCAGATCGCCGTGCCCTTCGCGCTGCACGAGCGGCTGTGGGCGATCAAGTACACGCTGTTCCTGGCGATCCTGGGCCTGTCCTTCTACTCGATGCAGGATGCGCTGATCCTGGCCGAGGTCGAGCCCTTCAAGACCGCCATGTCGCTGCGGTTCATGCGCGCCTGGCCCTTCGTACTGTTCGTGATCGCCCTGCTGGCGGCGGGGCTGTTCATCGAGCGGTTCTACTGCCGCTATCTCTGCCCGCTGGGTGCCGCGCTGGCGATCCCGGCGAAGCTGAAGCTGTTCGACTGGCTGAACCGCCGCCCGCAATGCGGCCGCGAATGCCGGCTGTGCGAGACCAAGTGCACCGTCGGCGCAATCGACCCGATCGGGCGCATCAACCCCAATGAATGCGTGCTCTGCCTGCGCTGCCAGATGATCTACCACGACGCGAACACCTGCACGGTGCTGAAGATGCGCGCCGCGCGGGCCAGCCGGGGCGGAGGAACGTCATGAGGATGAACCGCAGACGCTTCCTTCT
>DATHZU010000460.1:0-2791 GCA_035458445.1 Thermohalobaculum sp.
GATGTCACACGGCCGGAGATCCTCGCTGCGGCGCAGGTCGAGAAGGCGAAGGCCGTCGTGGTCTGCATTTCGGATGTCGAGGACTCCGTCAAGACCGCAGAACTGGTGCGGCGGCGCTACCCGGATGTGCCGATCTTCGCCCGCGCCCGCGACCGCGACCATGTGCACCGACTGATGGCCCTGGGCGTCGACCGAATAATCCGCGAGACTCTCCTCTCCGCGGTCGAGATGTCGCGCCAGTTGCTTATCGAGACCGGCCTCAGCCATCAGGAGGCGGAGCGTCTGGTCCGCACCTTCGCCGAGCGAGACCAGTGCCGCCTGCTCGACGACTACGAGCACGCCCGGAATCAGGAGAAGCTCGTCGAAAGCGCCACGCGTCATGCCCAGGAATTGGCTGAGCTCTTCGAAGCCGATGCCAACGAGCACGGATCGTCGCGCGCGCAGAAAACGAGCCAGAGATGACCCGTTTCATTCGGAAACACAGAACTTTTCGATCGGGTCGAATTCGGACATCGGGTCTGGCGACGCCAATGTCTGCCGTCCGCGAAGCGCGAGACATTCGCCGGTCCGGATCCTAGCGCGGCAGCGCAACCTCCACGCTCGCCCCGCCCCAGCCATGGACACTATCGTGGGATTCGACGGTGACGGTCGTGACCCCCTCCGGAATCGTGACCCCCGACAGCGAGCGGGTGAAGGGCTGCTCGCCCACATGGGGGTGATAGAGGGTGCGGGTGCCGTAGACCGTGCCGTCCGGCCCGACCACCCGCCAGGCGTCGGCATAGTGGTCCCAGCCGGTGTCGGCGTGGCGCACGGTGACGTCGAAGCTGTAGCTGCCGCCCGAGGCGCGGGCCTCGACCTCCAGCACGTCGGCGGGGCCGGCGGCGGCGGGGGCGGCGGAGAGCGCCAGGGCGGCGGCGATCGCGGCTTTTTGCATGGTTTCCTCGCGGTCCGGAAGCTCGGTTAACCGGACCTTAACCGCAAACACCGTCCTGTCGCGGGACATTTTCTTCAAATTGCGGAGAGCGAGGCATGGTCACCCGGGCCCACACCGTGGCGTTTCTCGGCGTCGAGGCCAAGCCGGTCGAGGTGCAATGCGCCCTGACCCCGGGGCTGCATGCCTTCAACGTGGTCGGGCTGCCGGACAAGGCGGTGTCGGAATCGCGCGAGCGGGTGCGCGCGGCGCTGACCGCCATCGGGCTGGCGCTGCCGCCGCAGCGGATCACCGTCAACCTGTCGCCCGCCGACCTGCCGAAGGCGGGCTCGCATTACGACCTGCCGATCGCGTTGGCGCTGATGGCGGCGCTGGACCTGATCCCCACCGAGGAGATCGAGGGCCATGTGGCGCTGGGCGAGCTGAGCCTGGACGGGACGACCAAGCCGGTGCAGGGCGCCCTGCCCGCCGCGCTGGCGGCAGCGGCCGAGGGCAAGGGGCTGATCTGCCCGGAATCCTGCGGCGCCGAGGCCGCCTGGGTGGGCGCGGCGGAGGTGCTGGCGCCGCCGACGCTGATCGACCTGGTGAACCACTTCGCGGGCCGCAAGGCCCTGACCCCGCCGGTGCCGGGGCCGGTGGCGGCGCGGCGCTCGGCCGCCGACCTGATCGACGTCAAGGGGCAGGAGAGCGCGCGCCGGGCGCTGGAGGTGGCGGCGGCGGGCAACCACCACATCCTGATGATCGGCGAGCCGGGCTCGGGCAAGTCGATGCTGGCCTCGCGGCTGACCGGGATCATGCCGCCCCTCAGCCCCGAGGAGGCGCTGGAGGTCTCGACCATCTACTCGCTGGCGGCCCAGCCCGGCGACGGCACCATCTTCAAGGAGCGGCCCTACCGGGCGCCGCACCACTCGGCCTCGATGCCGGCGATGATCGGCGGCGGCATCCAGGCGAAGCCCGGCGAGATCTCGCTGGCGCACCGGGGAGTGCTGTTCCTGGACGAGTTGCCGGAATTCGCCCGGCCGGTGCTGGAGTCGCTGCGCCAGCCAATCGAAACCGGCGAGGTGGTGGTCAGCCGCGCCAACGCCCATGTGAGGTACCCGGCCCGCTTCCTGTTGGCCGCCGCCATGAACCCCTGCCGCTGCGGCTATCTGGGCGATCCGGGGCGTGCCTGCTCGCGGGCGCCGCGCTGCGGGGCGGATTACGCGGCGCGGCTCAGCGGGCCGCTGATCGACCGCTTCGACATCCGCGTCGAGGTGCCGCCGGTCTCGCCCGACATGCTGAGCCTGCCGCCCCATGGCGAGACCTCGGCCAAGATCGGGCGCCGGGTGGTCGAGGCGCGGGCCGCGCAGGCCGGGCGGACGGGTGGCTCGCGGCTGACCAATGGCGAGTTGGAGGGCGAGGTGCTGGACCGGGTGGCGACCCCGGACGCGCCGGGCCAGGAGGTGCTGCGGCTGGCGACGGAGAAGCTGCGCCTGACCGCGCGCGGCTATCACCGGGTGCTGCGCCTGGCCCGCACGCTGGCCGATCTCGAAGGCTCGGACGCGGTGCGCAAGGTGCATGTGGCCGAGGCGGTGGGGTACCGGCGGGCGCTGGGGTGAGATCGAAACCGTTTGACCATATGTACCGCATGCGGTACATTGCACCTTGTGAGGTGCAATGCCTCCGCTGAAGCGTATTCCAGCCGCGTTCTACGCCACAGCAGGCGGCAGAGAGCCGGTCAGGGAATGGCTGAAGGCGCTCGAGGCCGGGGACCGGAAGATCGTCGGGCAGGACATCGCAACCGCCGAGTTCGGCTGGCCGCTGGGGATGCCCTTGTGCCGGCCGCTCGGGAGCGGGCTTTGGGAGATCCGCTCGGCGCTC
>DATHZU010000461.1:0-12052 GCA_035458445.1 Thermohalobaculum sp.
TGACAAGCTAGCTCCCCAGAACCTCTTGCACTATTGCACCCTTGCAGAGGGGTAGGCAGGGGGGGCACGGGGGCCTCTAGACAGTAATATCAGGCCTCCAAATTTTCTCGCAAAATTTCTGACTTTTGCAGGAGTGCCGCACCAAAAGGCCGGACACATGGCAGCTCCGACAAGCCGGGCGTCACCGATCAGAAAATCCTTGCCAACACCGAGCCGTCCACACATGGCACATTGCACGCGCTCGCATCGGAAGTCGTAAGCGTCAATGATGTTCGCGAATCCGGACATTCGTGCGACCTGCAGCGAAAGCCCGCTTTCCGCCCGGAGTTGCCAAATTGGACGCGCTGCCGCGATGCAACGATGGACCCTCATCCGACGGACAGAACGCCTCGGCGGTGCGAAGGACATTCGAACGATCAGGATGCCAATCCGATATGCAGCGACGATTGGTGTAGAGGACCCAATCTGTTGGAACGATTGTGGGAACGACTTTCAAATCATCTTATAAGTTGTTGTTATTAATGGAATTTTATCAATATAATGGCGGAGAGGGTGGGATTCGAACCCACGGTACCCGCAAGGGTACAACGGTTTTCGAGACCGCCCCGATCGACCACTCCGGCACCTCTCCGCATCTGGGCATCGCCCGGGGTGCGCGGAAACTAGTCAGGACCGCCCCATTGTGCAAGCGCGAAATTGGCGTTTTCCGGGCACCGCGCGGTCTTGACTTCCACTGCCCCGGCAATCATAAGGGCGGCTCCGTTGCGGGCAGCTTGCCTGCGGCGTTCGAATGGTATCGTCCGGGAGACCGGGCGCGCAGTCCGAGGCGGCCGGAACCGGCCACCAAGTCCCGAGCGAAGCCGGGCGCCACAGGACGCGGCAGAAAAGGAAGACGATGATGTTCGCAGTCATCAAGACTGGCGGCAAGCAGTACAGGGTCTCGGCGGGTGACGAGTTCACCGTCGAGAAGCTGGTTGCCGAGGCCGGCGAGAAGATCCAGTTCGACGAAGTGCTGATGCTGGGCGGCGACGAGACCCGGCTGGGCACGCCCCTGATCGACGGCGCGGCGGTTACCGCCGAGGTGATCGAGCAGACCCGCGGCCCGAAGGTGATCACCTTCAAGAAGCGCCGGCGCAAGCATGGCAGCAAGCGGATGCGCGGCCACCGCCAGCATCTGACCATGGTCCGGGTGACCGAGATTCTCGCCAGCGGCGCTGCAAAGCTGAAGGCGAAGCCGGCGAAGGCCGAAGCTGCGGCCAAGGCGGCGCCCAAGGCCAAGGCGGCACCGAAAGCCAAGGCGGAACCCAAGGCCAAGGCTGAACCCAAGGCCAAGGCGGCAGCCAAGACCGAGGCGGCGGCGAAGGACAAGGCCGCGCCCAAGGCCAAGGCGGCGCCCAAGGCCAAAGCCAAGCCCAAAGCGTCCGACTCGGCCGAGTAAGAGGAGAGAACGAGATGGCACATAAAAAGGCAGGCGGTTCCTCCCGCAACGGCCGCGACAGCGCCGGCCGGCGCCTCGGCGTCAAGAAGTTTGGCGGCGAGTCGGTGATTCCCGGCAACATCCTGATCCGTCAGCGCGGCACCAACTGGTGGCCGGGCGAGAATGTCGGCATGGGCAAGGATCACACGATCTTCGCGACTTCCGAGGGAAATGTGAAATTCCACAAGGGGCTGAAGGGCCGCACTTTCATCAGCGTCGTCCCGTCGGCGGAGGCTGCCGAGTAAGCCGACCTCAAGGGTTATGAATGAGGGGGATCGGCTGACGGGCCGGTCCCCTTTCTCGTTCGACGCCGCGACATCCGGGCAGGAGAGTACCGCGAGATGGTCGAGAAGATTGACACCCAACGCCTGGTTCTGCGTCCGTTGCGCACCTCGGATGCGGGACCGCTGACGATGCATTGCTCGGACGAGCGGGTGGCGCGGATGACCACTCTCATGCCGCACCCCTACCCGCCCGGCGCCGCCGAGGCCTTCATCGAAGGCACGTTGGCCGGACGCAGGGGCGAGGATGTCTGGGCCATCGACGCCACGCCCGCCGGCGGCGAGGAACTGATCGGCGTGGTCGGGTTCAGGCCGGACCAGGGCGAGATCGGTTACTGGGTCGGCGTGCCCTACTGGAACGCGGGCTACGCGACCGAGGCGGTCGTGGCGCTGGCCGAGTATTTGCTGGGCAGGGGCGACGCCGCCAATCTCGTGGCAACGGTCTTCGCGGACAACATTGCCTCTGCGGCCGTTCTGGTGAAAGCCGGATTTCGCGAGACCGGCACGACCGACGTCTTCTCGGTCGCGCGCAATGCGCCGGTCACGGCCCGGATATTCCGGCGCGACCGCATTGTGGCGCCAGGCCCCGCCCAGGGACGGGACTAGACGATGAAGTTTCTCGACCAGGCCAAGGTCTATATCCGCTCCGGCGCGGGCGGCCCCGGATGCATCAGCTTCCGGCGCGAGAAGTTCATCGAGTTCGGCGGCCCCGATGGCGGCGACGGCGGGCGCGGCGGCGATGTCTGGGCCGAGGCGGTCGACGGGTTGAACACGCTGATCGACTACCGCTACCAGCAGCACTTCAAGGCCCAGAACGGCGAGCACGGCATGGGCAGCCAGTGCACCGGCAAGGACGGCCGGGACGTGACGCTGAAGGTGCCGGTGGGAACCCAGATCCTGGACGAGGACAACGAGACCGTCATCGGCGACCTCACCCGGATCGGACAGCGGGTGCTGCTGGCCAGGGGCGGCAATGGCGGCTGGGGCAACCTGCATTTCAAGAGCTCGACCAACCAGGCGCCGCGCCAGGCCAATCCGGGTCAGCCCGCCATCGAGCGCACGATCTGGCTGCGGCTGAAGCTGATCGCCGATGCCGGGCTGGTGGGGATGCCGAACGCGGGCAAATCCACCTTCCTTGCCGCCTGCTCGAACGCCAAGCCGAAGATCGCCGACTATCCCTTCACCACCCTGCACCCCAACCTGGGCGTGATCGGGGTGGATGACACCGAATTCGTGATGGCCGATATTCCCGGCCTGATCGAGGGCGCGCATGAGGGCCGCGGGATCGGCGACCGGTTCCTCGGCCATGTCGAGCGCTGCGCAGTGCTGCTGCACCTTGTCGATGCGACCTCGACCGACATCCTGAACGACTACCGGGTGATCGTGAACGAACTCGCCGCCTATGGCGGCGGGTTGGCTGAGAAACCCCGCATCGTGGCGCTGAACAAGATCGACGCCCTGCCCGAGGGCGACGGCGCCGACCTGGCCGACCTGCTGCGGGCCGAGGGCATGCCGGTCGACTTCGCGATCTCGGGCGCCACCGGCCAGGGTGTGCAGGAGGTCCTGCGGGCGCTCCGCCGGACGATCGACACGGCGCGCGCCGCCGAGCGCGATGCGCTGGCGGTTGCGGAACCCTGGGAGCCGGGGGCGGAACCGACGGAGGTCGAACCCCAATGACCGGCGCGGACCTCCTGACCCGGGCGCGCACGATCGTGGTCAAGGTCGGCTCGGCCCTGCTGGTCGAGCCCGGCGACGGCACGCTGCGCACCGGCTGGCTGGCCGGACTGGCCGCCGACCTTGCCGCGCACCGGGCGGCGGGCCAGCAAGTGGTTGTGGTCTCGTCCGGCGCAATCGCGCTGGGGCGCCATGCGCTGGGCATGGGCCAAGGCGTCTTGCGGCTCGAGCAGGCCCAGGCGGCCGCGGCCGTCGGCCAGACCCGGCTGGTTCGCGCCTGGGAGGAAGCCCTGCAGCCGCTGGGGCTGAAGACCGCGCAGGTGCTGCTGACGCTGGACGACACCCAGAACCGGCGGCGCTACCTGAACGGGCGCTCGACGCTCGAGACCCTGCTCGGCTTCGGCCTGATCCCGGTGGTGAACGAAAACGACACCGTCGCCACCGACGAGATCCGCTATGGCGACAACGACCGGCTGGCGGCCCGGGTGGCGTTGATGGCGGGGGCGGACGTGCTGGTGCTGCTGTCGGACGTGGACGGGCTCTACACCGCCGACCCGCGCGGCAACGCGGCCGCCGAGCATCTGGCCGAGGTCACCGAGATCACCCCCGAGATCGAGGCGATGGCCGGCGGCGCCGGCAGCGCCGCCGCCAAGGGTGGCATGAAGACCAAGATCCTGGCCGCCAAGACCGCCATGCAAGGCGGTTGCGCCATGGCGGTGATGAAGGGCGACGTCCACCGGCCGCTCAGCGCCCTAGCCAACGGCACCCGCGCGACCTGGTTCCGCTCGTCCTCCAGCCCGGCGGCGGCGCGCAAGCAGTGGATCGCCGGCATGAAGCCGGTCGGGGCGCTGCTGGTCGACACCGGCGCGGTCGCGGCGCTGCGCAGCGGCAAGTCGCTGCTGCCCGCTGGTGTGCGCCGTGTCGACGGCCGCTTCGAGCGCGGCGACCCTGTCAGCATCGTCACCGAGGCAGGCGAGACCGTCGGCGCCGCTCTGGCCGGCTACAACTCGCAGGAAGCGCGCGCCATTGCGGGGCAGAAATCGAACAGGATTCCGAGTATCCTGGGCTATCCGGGCCGCGCCGCGCTGGCGCATCGCGACGACATGGTGATCTGGGGGATGTGATGGACAAGGCGGTAGACGACATCCATTCGATGATGGCCGAGATCGGCAGCCGCGCCCGCAAGGCGGCGGCAAAACTCTCCTTCGCGCCCTCGGATGCCAAGGACCGCGCATTGCAAGCTGCCGCCGACTGCATCCAGGCCAGCGAGTCCCAAATCCTGGAGGCCAACGCCCGCGACATGGAGTTCGGCCGCGAAAAGGGCCTCACCGCCGCCATGCTCGACCGGCTGCTGCTGACCCCGGACCGCGTCCGCGCCATGGCCGCGGGGCTGCGCAGCGTCGCCGCGCAAACCGATCCGGTAGGCGCAGTGATGGCCGAATGGGACATGCCGTCCGGCCTGCACATCCGCCGGGTGCGCACGCCCCTGGGCGTGATCGGCGTGATCTACGAAAGCCGCCCCAACGTCACCGCCGACGCGGGCGGCCTCTGCCTCAAGTCCGGCAACGCCGCGATCCTGCGCGGCGGGTCCGAGAGCTTCCATTCCTCCGGCGCGATCCATGCCTGCCTGCAGGCAGGGCTGCGCGAGGCCGGGTTGCCGCAGGATGCGATCCAGCGCGTCCCCACCCGCGACCGCGCCGCGGTGGCCGAGATGCTGCGGATGACGCAGCATATCGACGTCATCGTGCCGCGTGGCGGCAAGGGGCTGGTGGGGCTGGTGCAGCAGGAAGCGCGGGTTCCGGTCTTCGCCCATCTCGAAGGCATCTGCCACGTCTATCTCGACAAGGCGGCCGACCCGGCGAAGGCCCGGGCGGTGATCCTGAACGCCAAGACCCGGCGAACCGGCATCTGCGGCGCCGCCGAGTGCCTGCTGATCGACCGCGCCGTCGCTGCGACGGTCGGCGCCGGGGCGGTGCGCGACCTGCTGGCCGCAGGGGTCCGCGTGCATGGCTGCCCCGAGACGCAGAAGCTCGACCCGCGCGTCACCCCGGCGACGGCCGAGGACTGGGGCCGCGAATATCTCGACATGGACATTGCCGCCCGCGTGATCGACGGCGTCGCCGAGGCGGTCGAGCACATCCGCGCCTACGGCTCGCAGCACACCGAGGCGGTGCTGACCGAAGACGACGCTGTGGCGGACTACTTCTTCACCCGGCTCGACAGCGCCATCCTGCTGCGCAACGCCTCGACCCAGTTCGCAGATGGCGGCGAGTTCGGCATGGGCGCCGAAATCGGCATTGCCACCGGCAAGATGCACGCCCGTGGCCCGGTGGGCGCCGAGCAGCTGACCAGCTTCAAGTACCTGGTCGAGGGCGACGGCGCGACCCGGCCGTGACCGTATCCGGAAAATGAAAAAGGCGGCCACTGGCCGCCCTTGCCGCGTCGCTGTCGGGTCGCCTCAGCGTCCCCATCTCCGCACCGGGCCCGAGTCGAGATGGACGAATTGCGAGCGGCTGTACTTGCCCACACCACCCGCAGACAGGGACAACCCGGCCCGCGTGATCTGGCTTACCGACCGGCTCGCCAGGGTGATGTCCACCGCCATCCCCTTGATATGGTACGAATTCGATGCGACCCCGCGCGAGTATTTGCGCAGCAGCGCATTGGTCTCGCGGGTCCGGTAGCCCGACACCACCTTGAACGGCTCGGTGGCATCCAGCAGGCTGTGCGTTGCGGAAAGAATGTCGATGGTGCGCGGGTCCATCCGGCAGACCTTGTCCCGGCGCCAGTCGCGCAGGATGTGGTTGAAGGCCTCCAGCGCCTCGGGGATGTATTCGCCCTCGACCCAGTATACCGAGTTGATCTTCTCGCCGGTCCTGTCGTTGACCAGTGCCAGGCTGCGATAGTTGCCCGAACCGCTCAAGATCGCTGGCGCATTGGCGAATGCCGGCACTGCGGCGTTGGCCGCAAGCGCCGTGAGCCCGCCCAGAAGGGCACGCCTAGAGATTCCATTGTCCACGATTGTCCTGCCCACTCGCTGCCCCCGGTGATCGCGCGTAACTTTGGTGTCACTTACTACGAACCCGTAATGGAGCAACTATGGCATACCAGGAACCGTGTTGCCAAGTTGCAACTGCGCAACGGGCAATGACAGCCTGGGACACTGAAATGCGATCACATTTTCGTGGAGAGTTCGACCTTGCTGCGAAAATCACACGCCGGTCGAAAATTTGTCTTGCCTCTTTCACAGAAAAGACTGGCGATCGGGATTCATGATATTAGATTCTATGAAATACAGTCATGTGGATTTCGCGCAACAGAGGTGATGCGATGATCGCGCTACGACGGCCAGCCGTTTTCCTGGCCGCCTGGGTTGTTTCTTCAGCGGTGGGCATCGGCCTCCATGCAGAATCACCTGTTTCTCCGATAACCGAAGCGCTGAGGGTCGAGTTGGCAATTGGCCAATCGCCCGGCGAGCCGGTGCGTGCCTTCTACGAGGCGCGCGGAAATGCCCCGTTCTGGCTGAGCGAGGATGGGCGCGCCACGGACGCTTCGCGGGAGTTGCTGGCCTGGGCCGGCGAGGCCGCGGCACATGCATTGCCGGCGCGCCGCTACGGAGTCGGCGCACTCGCGACGCGGCTTGCCGAGCGCGGCCAGCGTGCGCCGTCCGAAGCGGCCGCGATCGAAGCCGCCCTGACCAGGCTGTATCTCACCTATGCCCGCGACCTGTCCTCGGGGATCGTGGTGCCGACGGAGGTCAGCGACGAGATCGACGTGGAGCCCACCCGCCCGCTGCCGGCGGCCCTGCTCCAGGACCTGGAAGGCGCCTCCGATATCGCCGCCTACCTGGCCAGCCTGCGCCCGGCAGACCCTGCCTATGACGGATTGCTGGGTCTGCATCGCGAGATGCAGGCGATCGAAGCCGCAGGCGGCTGGGGCGCCACGGTCGATCCCGGGCCGACCCTGCGCGCCGGCGACCGCGACGACCGGGTTGCGCAACTCCGCGCCCGGTTGACCGCGCTCGGCGACCTGCAGCCGCGCGGGGACACCACGCCTGACAGCGCAAGACTGGCGGCCAATCAGATCACCACGGATGCCGGACCCGCCGACGGCTCCGCTCAGTTCGCAGGCATCATCGACCCCCGGTTCTTCGACGAGGAACTGGACCTGGCGCTGCGGCACTTCCAGGCCCGGCATGGCCTGAACACCGACGGGGTCGCCGGCCCGGCGACGATCGGCGCGGTGAATACGACCGCCGCCGAGCGTGCGGCCCAGATTGCCGTCAACCTCGAGCGCCTGCGCTGGTTCGAAATGGCGCGAGACCGCCGCACGGTCTTCATCAACATAGCCGATTACTCGATGAAGATGATCGAGAACGGCGAGGTTCGCTTCGAGACCCGCACCGTCGTCGGCAAGGCTTCAAAGCACCGCACGCCGGAATTCAACGACGAACTCGAATATCTCGTGGTCAATCCGATCTGGAACGTGCCCTACTCGATCGCCTCGAAGGAGATCCTGCCTCTGCTGAAGGAGAATCCGGACTATCTGACCGAGAACAACATGGAACTGACCGGCAGCGACGTGCCGGCCAGCGAGATCGACTGGTCCACCGTCACCCGGCGCAGCTTCCCCGGCAGGCTGCGGCAGCTTCCGGGCCCCGATAACGCCCTGGGTTTCGTGAAGTTCCTGTTCCCGAACCGGCACTCGATCTACATGCACGACACACCTTCGCGGAAGCTTTTCGCCCGCGACCGGCGCGACTTCAGCCACGGATGCGTCCGCCTGGAAAAGCCGTATGACTTCGCACACCTTCTGCTGTCGCTGCAGCCGGAGGTCTCGGACCCGGTCGAGAAGTTCGACCGTCTGCGCGAAAAGGAAGGCGAGCAATGGATCCGCCTGGCCGACCCGATCCCGGTCTACCTGACCTACCGGACCGCCTGGACGGCGGGCGACGGCACCATCCAGTTCCGGGCCGATGTCTACGGGCGCGACCGGGCAGTCAGCCAGGCGATGGCCCGGGCAGGCGCGGCCAGCGACGGGTAGACGTCCCTGCACAGGGCACGGGCCGGAGCCGGCGGACTTGCATGCCCCATGCACCGGTGAAACAATCGGCGCCGAGAAGGCTGGGGAAACAGCGGCGATGGGCGGCGCTGGCATTCCCGCGCCGTGAAACCGGGCCATGACCTACAGCATCGCCGAGATTGCCCGCGCGACGGGGCTTGACGCCGCTGGCGACCTGTCGCTCGCCGTCTCTCGGCCAGCCGAACCGGGCAGCGCCGCCCAGGGCGATCTGGCCTTGGCCATGTCGCCGGATTACGAGGCGGCGCTCAGGGCTTCGAAGGCCCGCGCAGCAGTCCTCTGGCCAGGGGCCGACTGGCAGGCGCTGGGGCTGGCGGCGGCGCTCTTCGCCCCCCGCCCCCGCCTGGCACTGGCTGGCTTCGGCGACCTCTTCGCGCCGCCGCCCGATCTCGCGCCCGGCATTCACCCCTCGGCGGTCATAGCTCCGGATGCAGAGATCGGCGCCGATGCCTGGATCGGCCCCTTCGCGGTCGTGGGCGCCGGCGCATTGATCGGCACCGGCGCGCGGATCATGCCGCATGTCAGCATCGGCGGCCGCGCCCGGATCGGCCAGGGGGCGCTTCTCCACCCCGGCGTGCGCATCGGGGCCGGAGTTCGCATCGGGAAGGGCTTCATCGCCCACCCGAACGCGGTCATCGGCGCGGATGGATTCTCATTCGTGACCCCCGAGCCCGGCGCGGCCGAGCGCGCGCAGGCGACCGGCAAGATCGCCCCTGGCCAGCCCCAGCCGCAGCGCAGGATCGCGTCGCTCGGCGCCGTCGAGATCGGCGACGATGTCGAGATCGGCGCCTGCACCGCCATCGACCGCGGCACGGTGGCCGACACCCGGATCGGCAGCGGCACCAAGATCGACAATCTGGTCCAGGTCGGCCACAACGTGCGCATCGGCGAGGCCTGCCTCATCTGCGGACAGGCGGGGATCGCGGGCAGCACGACGATCGGGGACAGGGTGATCCTGGGCGGCAGGTCCGCCGTCGCCGATCACCTGCGCATCGGGTCCGACTGCGTCGTGGCAGGCGGCAGCCTGATCGGCACCCATGTCCCGCCGGGGACGGTGATGATGGGAACCATCCCGGCCCTCCGGCACGACGTCTTCTCGCGCCAGCTAAGGGCGCTGAGGCGGTTGCCGCGGCTGCTGGATCAGGTGCGCGAGATTCGCAAGTCTTTGGGTCTCTAGGCTTGCAGGCCCGCCCCGGTCAGAGGGCGCCGAAAGCCTTGGTGAAGCCCTTCAGAGAAACGGTTGTGACAACCTCGCCCCGCTGAATCATCGTGAAGCTCAGCGTCGCGTTGTTCCCGGCCTTGAACATGTTCAGAAGCTCTTCCGACAGTGCATCGCGGACAACGCAACCGTTTGGCAGGCAAACCTCGTATAGCCCGGCCCTCGGTTCACCGTTATCGATCTTCAATCGAACGCCGGTGGGCAGGATCGATCCGAGCGGCGTCCGGATCTGGACCGCGGCGGGAATCGGCTTGCCGTCCTTGGTCTTCACATCCACCAGCTTGCGGACACGCATCTCCAGCGCTTCCTCGCCATCGGCGGTCTTGCCGGTCTGCGCCATGACGCACTCGTTCGCGTTGTCCGCTGCGCAGCGAATCTCCCACGCTCCGATGGTCTCCTTGACGGTTTCCTTTGCCTGGGCCGCGGCCTGGCCTGGCACGCAAAGCACTGCGAGGGTCAGGGCAGCCAGGGTCTTCGTCATGAGGCGGGTCAAATTTTGGTTCCGTTCTGCTGTTTCCGGACGGGCGATTCCCGTGCGGCAGTCATGCCAAGGGCGGCGGGGGAAATCAAGTTCACCACCCGGCGCGAAGCCGGGCTCCACACAAACTGAAACAAACGCGCGAGGGACGGGCAATTCTTGCGCATGGCATTCGGCAATGCGAGAGGGGCGCCCTCGGGCGCCCCTCCAAAATCGGTCGTTGCCGATCAGTTTTTTTGATGTGTGTTCCCTGTCGAACCGGCCGTGCCGATTACGGGCGCCATCCTATAGCGCGCTCCGGCCACGTCAACCGGCTCGTCTCGCACTGCACCATCGCGGCAAAAAAAGGCCGCGCACAGGGCGCGGCCAGTTCGACAGGGAGGAGAATCCACGCCAGACGATCCTGAAACCGCCAAGCGCAGGAAGAAATTAGCGTCAATTCGTTAACATTTACTGGAGATGCGATAGGTCGTCTGCAACCATAGCCGGGCAATGCGGATGGGTACGCTGCGGATTTTCTACCGAAAGGCGAATCGCCCGCCTCCGCTTGCCTGACCCCGCTCCCGCTGCTAGGCGGGGCCGATGCTGGAACTGGTGCCCGATGCCGCAACGCTGACCCTTGTCCTTCTCGGCGCCCTCGCGGCCGGGTTCATCTCGGGATTCGCCGGGTTCGGCACGGCGCTGGTGGCGTCCGGGTTCTGGTTCCACGCGATGCCGCCGCAGCTGGTGCCGCCGCTGGTGGTGCTGGCCGGCGTGACCGGGCAGATGGTCGGTTTCCTGAAGGTCCGCAAATCCTTCGAGTGGGGCCGCGCCCTGCCCTATATCGCGCCCGGCATCGCCGGGGTGCCCCTGGGAGTGGCCGCCCTGGCGGTGGCCAGCCCGGATGACCTGCGGCTGAGCGTCGGGCTGTTTCTGGCCGTATACGCCGCGTTTCAACTGGCGGGACTCGCCCGTTTCAGCGTCGGTGGCTGGGGCGGCCGCGCGGCGGATGCCACGGTCGGTTTCGCCGGCGGCGTGCTCGGGGGGTTTGCCGGGCTCTCGGGCGCCCTTCCTCTGGTGTGGTTGCAGATGCGCGGCGGCCCCTCGGCGACCCAGCGGGCGACCTATCAGCCGTTCAACATGGTGGTGCTGGTGCTGGCGGCGGTGGGGATGGCGATCGCGGGGCAGATCGATGCCCGGGTTCTGGGGATCGGCGCGATCTGCCTGCCCGCCACCCTGGCCTCGGCCTGGTTCGGCGCCCGGCTCTACGGCACGATCAGCGAGGCCATGTTCCGCCGCATCGTGCTGGTGCTGTTGCTGACCTCGGGCACCGGACTAATCACGCAGGCCCTGTGGTAGGGTTCGGCGGGCTTCACATCACCTCGTCGCAGCGGTCGTCGGTTTCGCCATAGCGGTGCAGCGCGGGCGGCTTCAGCCCGTCATAGAGCCCGGCGATGCGCTGGTTGACGATGTCGCCCTGCTGCGCGAACAGCGAGTTGCCCGCCAGGTCGCTGTCGACAATGAAGGGGCCGAACTCCTCCACCTCGAACATCCACAGCGCCTGGGCGATGCCGAGCTCGTCGAGCCAGTGGACCGCCCTGACCCCCTTGACCCCGCGCCCCAGCAGCGCGCCGGTGCCGTAGCCGACCGTGGTCAAATACACGGCGCCGCGCGGCGCCAGGATGTTGCGCACATCCTCCAGCGGCATGCCGCCCTTGCCGATCACGATCTTGGTCTGCGTCCGGTCCAGCCAGTCGGCCATGTATTTCGAGAACCGGAAACTGGCCGTGGCGGTGACGCCGCCAATGCGAAAACCGTTCCCCTCGCGCGCGGCGGCAGGCGAGCAGTGGAAATTGGCGTTCGAG
>DATHZU010000462.1:0-9242 GCA_035458445.1 Thermohalobaculum sp.
GTGTGGTCGGCCAGGATCAGGCTGTCGGTGGGGCCTGCGAACATGTCGATGCCGACCCGGCCGAAGAGGATTCGCTTGGCCTCGGCCACGAACTGGTTGCCGGGGCCGACCAGGATGTCGGCCTTGGGCAGACCGAAGAGGCCGAAGGCCATCGCCGCGACGCCCTGCACGCCGCCCAGCGCCAGGATCTTGTCGGCGCCGCAGAGATCGGCGGTGTAGATGATGGCGGGGTGGACACCTTCGCCCGGCCGCGGCGGCGAGGCGGCGGCGATGTGGCCGCAACCGGCGACCTTGGCGGTGGTCACCGTCATCAGGGCCGAGGCGATATGGGCGTAACGCCCGCCAGGCGCGTAGCAGCCCGCGGCGTTGCAGGGGATCGCCTTCTGCCCGGCGATCAGGCCCGGCGCGACCTCGAACTGCATGTCGGTGATGGTCGACTTCTGCGCCTCGGCGAAGCGGCGGACGTTGTCGTGGGCGTAGCGGATGTCGTCCTTCAGCTTCTGCGGCACCTTCGCGGCGGCGGCGTCGATCTCGTCGCGGGTCAGCAGGATGTTGCCGTCGTATTTGTCGAACTTGGACGCGTAGCGCCGGGCGGCCTCGTCGCCGCCAGATTCGATCTCGTCCAGGATGGCCTGAACCGTTGCCCGCACATCGCCCGCGTCATCGGTCGATTTCTTCGCGGCTTTCTTGAGATACTCGACGGTCATCTGGAACCTCGTCACTTGTAGATTTCGGGTAGGAGCGTTGTGGAGAGCGCCGGAAGATAGGCGATCAGCAGGACCACCAACAGCATGAAGAACACGAAGGGCACGGCGCGGTTCGCGATCTTGAGGATCGACTCGCCGGTCAGCCCGGAGACGACGAAGAGGTTCAGGCCCAGCGGCGGCGTGATGAACCCGACGCCCAGCGTGGTGATCATCATCACACAGAACTGAATCTCGTTCATTCCGATTTCGTCGGCAAGCGGCTTCAGGATCGGTGCCAGGATCACGATATTGGGGGTCGTCTCCATCACGCAACCCGCGGCGATCAGGATTCCGATCATCAGCAGGATCAGCACATAGGGGTTGTCGGTCAGCGAGGTGACGGCGATGACGAAACCCTGCGGCACGCCCAGTGCGGCCATGGTCTGGGCCAGCGGCAGCGAGAGGGCGATGATCGGCAGGATCACGCCGTTGACCTTGGCCGAGCTGACCATCATCGCCGGGAAATCAGAAAGCTTCAGGGTGCCGAGCACGAAACCGAGGGCGATGGTGACCACGACCGCCGTGGCGCCGGCCTCGGTGGGCGTCAGCCGTCCCGAGAAGATGCCCCAGAAGATGATGCCGGGAACCAGAAAGGCATACCAGCCGCTGCGGACCGCCCGCCAGATGTTGCTTGCCCATTCGGCGACCGAGATCGCCCCGCCGCCTTCATAGGCGTGGCGGCGGTTGACGACGATATTGGTCACCAGGATCGAGCCCAGGATCAGGATGCCCGGGATCAGCGCCGCCTGGAACAGTGTCGACGCCGAAATGCCCAGCACCAGCCCGATC
Organism: Thermohalobaculum sp.; assembly: GCA_035458445.1. Classification (GTDB taxonomy): domain Bacteria; phylum Pseudomonadota; class Alphaproteobacteria; order Rhodobacterales; family Rhodobacteraceae; genus Thermohalobaculum. The sequence goes on from DATHZU010000462.1 coordinate 1,536, forward strand.
ACGATATAGGCGATCGAGGGCGGGATCAGGATGCCCGTGCAGGCGCCCGCCGCGACCAGAGCGCAGGCATAGGGGCGCGGATAACCCGAATCAACCAGCCGGTTGATGGTCATCCGGCCGACCGCGGCGGCGCCGGCGGCGTCCGAGCCGGAGATCGCCGAGAACATGCCGCAGACCAGCACCGTGGCCGATCCGAAACCGCCCTTCGCCCAGCAGGTCAGCGCCTCGGCCACGTCCAGGAACTTTCGGCTGAGCCCGGTGCGCACCAGCACGTCGCCGGTCAGGATGAACAGCGGCACCGCGGTCAGGGCGAAGTGGTCGATGCCGTCGAACAGGCTTTCGCCCAGCAGCGACATCGGCAGCACGCCGGAGACCAGAAGCATCGCCACCGCCGCCGACCCGATGGCAGCCCAGATCGGCACGCCGAGCACGATGAGGGCCACGAAAAGAAGTACCGGACCGTAGAAGTCCCAGCCGATTGCGACGGCTTCCTGCTGCATCTGGTTCCAAAGCATTGCCTGATCCCCGCCTTAATCGAACAACTGGGCGCCCTCGTAGACGGGCCGACCTGCGCGCAGGTCGGCCACGTCGCGGAGGAGCGACTGAACCAGACGGAAGATCATCAGCGCGAAGCCCAACGGCACCGCCGCCAGGAACCACACCATCGACACGCGCAGCCCATGGCTGACCGAGCCGAATTTCCAGGATACCGCCAGCGTTTCGAACGACCACCAGACCGCCAGTAACGCGATGACCAGCATGACGAGGTCGCCGAAAATGTAGAGGGCGGCCTTTACCCGCGGTCCGACATAGTGGAACAGCACGTCGATCCGGATATGCCCGCGCTCGCGCACCGCCGCAGCGGCGCCGATCCAGGCGAGGTAGATGAACGCGTAGCGCACGATTTCCTCGCCCCAGATCGACGAATAGTGGAAGACCTCGCGGCGCACGACCTCGACCGCCATCGTGATGACCAGCATGGCGTAGAAGATCAGCAGCGCCCAGCGTTCGGCATTTCGGTTAAGGATATCGAGCATTGGTCCTCCCTTGCCGAGGCGATCCCGGCCGGCTGAGTCCATTTCAGGATTCTTGCTGTCTTGTGGCGCCGGGCACGGAAACCGCACCCGGCGCAGATGCGCCTCAGGCGTCGTGCACGTAGTAACGACCCATCGTCCCGGCCGCCTCGACCAGCTTGTCGAAGGCGTCCATCGAGCCGGCGAGCTCGACCTTGAAGTCGTCCCACTCGGACCGCTGGTAGCCGCCGGCTTCCTGCCAGACAGCGAGCTGGTCGTCGCTCAGCGAGTGGAACTCGACCCCCGACTTCCGCAGCTCCGACATGGCGAAGTTGCGTGCTGCCGGGACCTTGGCGAGGTTCTGCTGCGCGGTGATCTCGGAGGCGAACTCGATCCCCTCCTGCACGTCGCCGGGCAGCGAATTGAACCATTCCAGGTTGCAGGAATAGACCTGGCTGTCCGGCACGGCCTGGGTGAAGGTGACGTGGCTCAGGATGTCCTTGAAGCCGAACACGTAAAGCGCGCCGACCGAAGGATCCAGCGCGTCCGCCACGCCCTGCTTGATCGCGGACGGAGTCTCGCCCCAGGCCACCGGGGTCGGGTTGGCGCCGACCATGCGGTAGTACTGCTGCAGCATCTTCGAGCCCGGCACGCGGAACTTGACGCCGCTCAGGTCGGCGGGAGAGGTCACGGCGCCGGCGCCGCCCTTGCGCACGGCGACGACGCGCGGGTCGATCACCACGTAATACAGCGGCTTGAAGCCCTTGGCCTCGACCTGCGGGTGCACCGTTGCTTTCCAGTGATCCGAATTCACCAGGTTGACGAAGCGCTGGTTGGCGCCGCAGAGGTAGGGCAGGTTGATCAGGTCAACGACCGGCGCGAAGGGCGCGAAGTTCGACAGCGAGTGCTGGGCGGCCTGGATCGTGCCACCCTGAACCTTCTGGGCCAGTGCCCCGCCGGCGCCGAGCTGCCCGCCGGCGGCCAGCTTGACATAGACCTTGCCGTTGGTGGCGTTCTGGATGTTCTCCTTGAAGTCGAGCTGCATGATCGGATAGCTGCGGTCGGCCGTCAGCACATAGGCCGTCGCGATCGTCATGACGTGATCGGCCGCGCGCTCGCGGTCCGATTCCTCCTTGGCGGTCTGCGCCGCCGCTTCTTCCGACCACAATGTGCCGGCGGCCCCGGCAACGACCGCGGCGGTGAAGCTGCCGGCACTCGCCAGCTTGAGGAAGTTCCGCCGCTCCAGCGACGCGATCTCGATCTTCTCTTTGGTATCTACCATCTTGTGGGGTCTCCCTGGCTGATTGATGGTTTGGGTGTCAGGCTAGTCGCCGCCATTCTGTTCCGACGCCTCGCGCATCAGCACGCCGATCACGAACAGGATCACGGAGACGAGCATCACGAGCATCTCGGTGACATCGCCGAGAATCACTCCAGCGCCAGCCGCGCCAGCGGCGACGTTGCCGAAGTAGAGCGCGAAGCAGATCAGTGCGGCGACAAGCGCGGCGGTTCCTTGACCATTCATGTTTTTCGCGTCCTCCCCGGTGTGTTGTTCGAATCACTCCGTTGGTCGCATTGTAAGCGCTTACAACTTTGATGCAAGCGCTTACATAAACGAGAAGCGATTTTCTCGGAACGCAAGCTGCGTCGCCCGCCGGATCAGAACTTCATCTGGACTGTCATCCCGGCGAAGAAGGCGGGATCGCGCTTGTCGAAGGCGGCGCCCGGCAGGAAGACCCCGCCAACCATCTCGATGGCCAAATGGTCCATCTCCTTCAGGCCGATAACCAGGTCGAACTCGTCGCCGATATCGCGCCGCTCGCCAGACGGGTCGCGGTCGATCGCGGCGTGCCGCAGATCGTCGTCGGCGCGGTGCTGGACGTAGTGGTGATAGACCAGGTCGACCGAGCTGCGCTTGGTGGGATTGAACCCGGCGCCGAGTGTCAGGATGCCCAGATTGCTGAGGTCCGGGTCCAGCACTTCGCCGTAGTAGTGCAGGCTGGTGACACCCCCCAGCCGGTCGCTGTTGCCGTGCAGGCCGGTCTGGCGGAAGCCGGTATCGGTGCCGTCGCCGTCATCGCCCGAACCGAAGGCGACCGAGGCCGTCAGGCGGGGCCGCATCGGCAGGTCCTTGAAGGTCTTGGTCACGCCCACGTCAAAGCCGAAACCGCGCACGTCGCGCCCCCTGGCCTCGCCGATCACGATGGCGCCGTCGGCCCAGAAATCCACGTGATTGCCCAACTCGCCATAGGACTGGGCGCCGAGGAACAGCAGGTCCTCGTCGGTCTTGCCCTCGTGGCCGTTCTGGTAGATCGCGAAGGCGCTGACCTGGCTGTCATCGCCGATGGCGCCGAAGGCCCGGCCGATCAGGTAATCCGGGCGCTTCTTGTATTCCGGCTCCAGCAGATTGCGCCTGAAGAGGCCCTCGCGCACATAGCCCAGCTCGAGCGCCACACCGCCATGGCGCATGGTCAGTTGGACCCCGTCGATCTCCTCGTCCAGCAGCCATTCGCGCTTGTCGCCCAGATATTGGCGGCCGACCGTCAGGGTGATGCCGTCGACGATGTTGCGCAGGACCACATAGGCCTGTTTCAGCTCGATCTTCAGATCGTCGTCGCGCCGGTCGAAGCTTTCCAGAAAGAAGCGCCGCAGCAGTTCGAATTCGGCGAGAACCCGAATCCGGGCATTGGGCTCGTAGGCCAGGGCGAATTGCAGCTTCGGATCGAGTGTCGCCTGGTCGCCGTTCTCGCTGTCGTCCAGGTCGAAGTTGAACTCGGCCTGGGTCTCGGCCTCGATCTGCGCGCCGAAACTGAGCGAGTCGGTCAGGTGGTGGTTCGCGGCGACGGGCTTGTCCGAGGCGAATTCGATCAGCGGGCGATCGCCGTTGTTCAGCACCAGCAGATGTCCGGCATTGGCGGCTCCCGACAGGACGGCAACGGCGATGGTCCAGCGCAGCAATCGCCTTCGCCGGCGCCGGCGCTCGCGCCGGCACAGGGCGCGCAGCGCGGCGTTTCGCATCGCGGCGTTCATGCCGCCGCGTCCGGCGCGGTTTCCATGGGGCAGGGGAGGTATCCGGGACGTTCCGGCGGTTCGTGGCCTTTGGATGCGACGCATGGGCGGCTGGTCACCGCATGGCCTCGCGGAACAGGGCGGGCGCGGCGGCGGGACCGCGCGAGGTAAAGGCGTAGATGCAGCCGAGACGCACCAGCGCGGCCCGGGTCCAGGCGGCCATGCGCTGCGGGCCGGCATGGGGAAGCATCCCCATGCGGAAGGTCTTTTCGGCCAGCGCGATTCCCCAGTTCCCGCCCAGCGCCCGCAACCGCAGATGCGCGATCATGTTCCCGGCGTCGATGCCCGGGTCGGCCAACCGGTAGGTGTCGAAATCCAGCACGCCCGCCTGCCGTCCATCGATCAGAACCTGCCCCTCGTGGAAATCGCGGTGGCACGGGCGCGGCGCGACAGGGTCGAGCCGTTGAAGCGCCTCGTCGGCGGTCTCCAGCGCCTGAGCGGCCAGGGCTGCGTGGTCGGGCAGCAGCCCATGCAGCCGGTCGACCCAGCTGTGCAGCAGTGACTGCTCCTCGGCCACCGTATAGGGGGCCGCCGTCTCTGGCCCGTGTTGCAAGATCGCCGCGAGACTTGCTGCCATGGCACTGCCCGAGACCTGGCCCTGCAACGCCACGAATCCGGGCGGTGTGCCCGGAAGGGCCGCGAAGAACGAAGCGCCCAGTTCGTCGTCGTGATGCAGCGGGCGTGGCACTTCGATCCCGGCGACGCCCTCCAGCGCCTCGGCGATCTCGCGGTGCCGGTCATATGCGGCGTTGGCCGAGGCCGCGGAAGTGGCACGGAGCCGGACGAAGAGGCGCCCGCTGCCGCTGCCATGCAGGTCGAGCTGCAGTACCGCGCGCTTGCCCAGCCGGTGGGCGCGCAGGCTGGGCGTGACCCGTAATCCGCGCCGGGGCAGGGCCGCTGCGCGCGCCGCCATCTCGGCGGCCAGGGCGTGGTCGTGCAACAGCTTCAGCCCGGGCAGCTTCGCGTCCAGCCCCGGATGCCGGAACACCAGTCCGGTTTCCGGGTCGGCCTGCAAGCCAGGCTTCGCCCCGCGCGGGATCTGGCCGCGGCGGGACTTCGACAGGCGGGCGATCTCGGCGACGGCGTGAGCCTCGGCCTGGCGGCCCGCCAGTTCGGCGAGGACCGGCACACCGGCATCGCCGTCGCCTGTGGCGACGCGGTAATGCAGGGTCACCGGCCGGCTGGCGCTGAAATGGGTCCGCTCGACGGTGACCCTGATCGCGTTCGGATCTGCCCCCAGGAAACGGGCAAGCGGCGCGCGCACCTGCGATGGGTCGAGCGCCCGCCGCAGCGCAGCGCCGCCATTGCGCAGAGGGGCGTCGGCAATGGTGAAGGTGATGCCCATCATGCCGCTCCGAGAGTGCCGGCCGCCTGGTGGCCGGTTTCCGCGAGCTCGGAAAAACGCCGGTTCTCGAGTTGCACCACGCGGTCGGCGATGCCCAGCGTCGCCTGGTCGTGCCCGATCAGCAGCGTGGTGCGCCCAAGGGCGGCCCTCGCCAGCGCCGCGGCGACCGAGGCGGCGGTCCGGCGGTCGAGGCCGTTCAAGGGCTCGTCGAGAATCAGCAGCGTGGCGTCGCGCAGGATCGCGCGGGCGATGGCGACCCGCTGCCGCTCGCCGCCCGAAAGCGTCGCGCCGCGTTCGCCGACCACCGTGTCGTAGCCATCCGGCAGCGCCATGATGAAATCGTCGGCACCGGCCGCCGCCGCGGCCGCGCGGATCTCGTCGAAGGTCGCGTCGAGCCGGCCATAGGCGATGTTGTCGCGGATCGTGGTGGCGAAGAGCTGGCTCTCCTGCAGCACCACTGCGGCCTGGTCGCGCAGGCTGTCGAGGGTGAAGTCGCGAATGTCGCGCCCGTCGATGGTGATCCGGCCGCGGTCGGGGTCGTAGAACCGCAGCAGCAGGCGCGCCGCAGTGGACTTGCCCGCGCCGCTGTGTCCGGCAAGGGCGACGGTTTCTCCCGGAGCGATGCGCAAGGTCGCGCCCCGCAGCACCGGCTGGCCGCCGGGATAGGCGAAGTCGATATCGTCGAAAACCAACTCGCCCCGGAAGCGGGGCGCGGCCACGGCATTCGGCACTTCGCGGACATCCGGAGTTAGATCGAAGATCTCCAGCAGCCGCTCGCCGCTGGCGGTGGCCTTGGCGATCCGCCCGGTCATTGCCGCCAGCTTGCGCACCGGCTTGTAGAGTGCCGTCAGATAGGCCGAGAACACCAGCAGGTCGCCGGGGCTCAGCGCGCCGGCCCTGACACGGGTCACGCCGTACCAGATCACGATGCAGGCCCCCAGTGCCAGTATCACCTGGACCAGGCGATCCATATGGGCTTCCAGCCGCGTGGCCACCAGCCCGGCGCGGACCGAGGAATTGTTCTGCTCGGCGAAGCGGGCTTCCTCGTAGGCCTCGCGGGCAAAGCTCTTGACCACGGTGATGGCCGAGACGCCCTCGCCCATGACCATGGCGATCTTGCCTTCCTTGCGCCGCTGCCGGCGCGCCGCGCCCTTGATCTGGCGCCCGAAGCGGGTCGAGACCCAGAACAGGGCCGGCAGCACGGCCACCGCCGCCAGCGTCAGTCGCCAGTCCATCAGCGCCATGACGAGGAGCGTCCCGGCGATCACCAGGACACGGGCGCTGAAATAGACCACGGCGTTGATCAGCAGATCGCGCATCAGGCGCACATCGCCGGTCAGCCGCGACAGCAGGTCGCCGGTGCTGGCCTGGTCGTGGAACGAGTGCGACAGGCGCTGGATATGGCGGTAGAGGTCGAAGCGGATGGCAGCGACCACCTTCTGGCCGACACTGGCAACCAGGTAGGACTGGGCAAAGGTGAAAAGCCCGCCCACGACTGCGATGGCGAGGATCGACAGCGCTGCGGCGCCCAGCAGCGCGTCGCCGCCGCCGGTCAGGGCGAGCGCGGTCTCGGTGGCGCGGTCAGGGTTGTCCGGCGGGATCAGCAACCCGTCGAAGATCAGCTTGACCGGCCAGGGGCGGACGATCTCCATGGCGGTCGCGCCCAGCATGGCCAGCGCCGCCAGCGCCAGGGTACCACGGAACGGGCGCAGATGCGGGCGCATCCGGCCGAACAGGCGGCGCAGGGCGCGGGTGTCGATGCGGTCCCGCTCGGCCATCAGGCTGCCTCGCGCAGGTTCGCCGCCAGGTCGATCACGGCGCGTGCATTGCGGGTCCAGCTGTGCCGGGCACCCTCGGCGGCGGCGGCGCGGCCCAGGCGGGCGGCACGGGCCGGGTCGGCGCGGAGCGCTAACAGCGCCTCGGCAAGTGCTGCGGCGTCGCCGGGCGGCGTCAGCAGCCCGTTGACGCCATCGGCGATCACATCCGCCGTCTGGCCGATCGCGCTCGCGACCACCGGCCGGCCGACGGCCAGATACTCGTAGAGCTTCAGCGGCGAGAAGTACGAATTCTCCGAGGGAGGGTAGGGCGCGGTCGCCACGTCCATCCGCGCGATCAGCCCGGGCAGGGCGTCGTGATCGACCCAGCCGGTCATCGTCACCGCCCCATCCATCAGCGCGCCTTGTGCAAAACCTTCGGCCCAGCCGCGCTTCGGTCCGTCGCCGACGATCAGCAGATGCGCCTCCGGCGCCCGGGCGCGCACCAGCCGGAAAGCCTCGAACA
>DATHZU010000463.1:0-13336 GCA_035458445.1 Thermohalobaculum sp.
AAGCAGCGGCTGTCCTGGGAGATCCTCGACGCCTTTGCTGATGCCTGCGAGGCGGCGGGCATCCCCAAGACCGACGACTTCAACCGGGGAAACAACCTGGGCGTCAGCTATTTCCGGGTGAACCAGCGGCGCGGCTGGCGCTGGTCGACGGCGACCGGGTTCCTGAAGCCGGTGACGGGGCGGCAAAACCTGACGGTCGAGACCCATGCCCTGGCCGAGGGGCTGATCCTGGAGGGCCATCGCGCGGCCGGCGTGCGGTTCCGCCAGCGGGGTGCCCTTCGCGAGGCGCGGGCGCGCGGCGAGGTGATCCTGGCGGCGGGCGCCGTGGGCTCGCCACATCTGATGCAGCTCTCCGGAATCGGCCCGGGCGAGGCGCTGCAGCGCCACGGTATCCCCGTGGTTCACGACAGCCCGGGTGTCGGCGAGAATCTGCAGGACCATCTGCAGATCCGTTGCGCCTACCGCGTGGAAGGCGTCGAGACCCTGAACCAGCGCGCCTCGACGCTGATGGGAAAGGCCGGCATCGCGCTGGAATACCTGCTGAAGCGCTCCGGGCCGATGTCGATGGCGCCCTCGCAACTCGGCGCATTCGCGATGTCTTCGGACGCCGTCGAGACGCCGGACCTGGAATACCACGTCCAGCCGCTGACCCTGAACAAGTTCGGCGATCCGCTCGACGCCTTCCCCGCCTTCACCGCCTCGGTCTGCCACCTGCGGCCCGAGAGCCGCGGCACCGTGCGCCTGACCTCTGCCGACCCCGCGGCGCATCCCGAGATCGCGCCCAACTACCTGTCGACCGAGGGTGACCGCCAGGTTGCCGCGGCGGCGATACGGCTGACGCGGCGGATCGTGGCGCAGGCGCCGCTGGCGAAGTACCGCCCGCAGGAGTTCCGCCCCGGCCCGGAGACCGACGACAGCGACGAGGCGCTGGCGAGGGCGGCGGGCGATATCGGGACCACGATCTTCCATCCGGTCGGCACCGCCCGCATGGGCGACGACCCTGAGGCGGTGGTCGACGCGCGGCTGCGGGTGCGCGGGATCGACGGCCTGCGGGTGATCGACGCCTCGGTGATGCCAACCATCACGTCGGGCAACACCAACTCGCCCACCATCATGATCGCCGAGAAAGGGGCCGCGATGCTGCGCGAGGACCGCGCGGGCTGACACCGGAATGTTGGACGGCGCCGCCGGAATCTGCCACACTGCCGCCGCTGATTTTTCACACCAATTGCCGCCGGGAGGCCAACATGTTTCATGACCTGAGCCCACGCAGCCGCGAAGACCAGATGATCGCCGAGGGGTTGAAGGTTCTGCGCGAGCGTATCGCCGCCGCCAAGATCCCGTCCTCGAAGCTGGACGAATCCCTGAACTTCGCGACCTGGAACGTCCGCGACTTCGGCAAGTCGCGGCGCAGCAAGGCGGCGATCCACTACATCGCCGAGATCATGGGCCAGTTCGACCTGATCGCGCTGGTCGAGTTGCGCGACAAGCTCGACGATTTGCGGCGGGTGCTGAACATCCTCGGCCCCTACTGGAAGGTGATCTTCAACGATTTCGACACCGACGCGGCGGGCAACCGCGAGCGCGTCGCCTTCGTCTACGACCAGCGCATGGTCTATTTCACCGGGCTTGCCGCCGAGGCGGGCGAGCCGCGCAAGAAGAACAGGACGACCAAAAAATACGAGAGCGCCTTCAATTGGTGGCGCAGCCCCTACATGGCCTCGTTCGTGGCCGGGAACTTCGACTTCATGCTGGTCGCCACCCATATCCGCTGGGGCAGCGGCGAGGACGACCGGATGGAGGAGATCGAGGCGCTGGCGCAGTGGATTTCGAAGCGCGTGAAGGAAAAGGGCGCCTTCGACCGCGACATCATCGCCTGCGGCGACTTCAACATCCCCAGCGTCAAGAGCGATCTCTACAAGGCGTTCAGTTCGCGCGGCTGGACCATGCCGAGAAGCATCATCGAGGGGTCGAAGGGATCGAATCTGGAGGCAAAGAAGCGCTACGACCAGATCCTCTACAACTCGAAATTCACCACGCTGGACAACCCCAAGGGCGGGGTCCTGGACTTCTACCAGGGCGATTTCGCACCGCTGTTCCCGGCGGAGTTCTTTCCGGGCAAGACCAAGAAGGACCTGACCTGGGAGCTGTCGGACCACCTGCCGCTGTGGATGCAGATCGATACCTGGTCCGACGACGAAACGCTGGACCAGATCATCCGGAGCAAGAAGCCGGGCTGACCACCCTCGGGGCGCAGCGGATTTCCCCCACTTCCGGGCGAAGATGGTCCGCGAGGGTTCACAGGGCAGATCGTCCGCCTGCCCAATGCATCCAACATAAATTTAGCTCCGCCCGGCGGAATCGCGGTCGCGGCGCACTATATATCTGGACAGGAGTACCGCGACAGCGGCGCTCGCCAATGGAGGTTGCCATGACGACGAAAATGTCACTGGACGAGTTCGAGAAGAAGCTCGCGGCGGACCTGGACACGTTGGCCCTCGATCTCTTGCCCGAGGGGTCTTTCGCGCGATGGGTCTATGAGCAGAAGTCCTATCCGGTAGTGCATGATGCCCACACGCCTGCCGAAGCCAACAGGGGCGAATGCAAGAAATGGGGCCTGTCGGCCGAGGAATGGGCGGAGCAGATGGCCGTCGCCCGCGCCGCGATGGCGCACGACATGAAGCTCGACCTGATCAAGGAAGGTTATTTCTGAGACGGACGCGCCGGCCTTCCCCGGTGCGCATCCGCGTCAGGCCAGTTGCCTTGCGATGACCAGCTTCTGGATGTCGTTGGTGCCCTCGTAGATCTGGCAGACCTTTTGGTCGCGGTACATCCGCTCGACCTCGAAATCGGCGAGGTAGCCGTAGCCGCCCAGCACCTGGATTGCCTCCGAGGTGATCCGCTCGGCGGCCTGGGCGCAGAACAGCTTGGCCATGCAGGCCTCCTTCAGGCAGGGCTCGCCCCGGTCCTTCATCCGCGCGGCGTTCAGCACCAGTTGCCGCGCCGCCTCCAGCTCGGTCGCCATCTCGCTGAGGCGGAACTGCACCGCCTGCAGGTCGAAGATCGGCCCGCCGAAGGCGGTGCGTTCCTTGGCATAGGCCAGCGCCCGCTCGAATGCCGCCTGCGCCAGCCCGGTCGCCTGGGCGGCGATGCCGATCCGGCCCGCCTCCAGCGACGACAGCGCGATGGCATAGCCCTGCCCCTCGTCGCCGATCCGGTCCTCGAAGGGCACCTTCATGTCCTCGAAGGCCAGCGCGCAGGAATCGCTCGCCTTCTGCCCCAGCTTCTCCTCGACCCGGACGATCTCGAAGCCGGGCGTGTCGTTGGCGACCACGAAGCAGGACATGCCCTTCTTGCCCATCGAAGGGTCGGTGACCGCGAACAGCACGGTGGTCTTGCCGATCCGCGCCGACGAGATGAACTGCTTGGCGCCGTTGATCGTGTAGCCCTCGTTGGTCCGCAAGGCGCGGGATTTCAGGTTGGCGGCGTCCGATCCCGCCTGCGGCTCGGTCAGGGCGAACGAGCCGATATGCTGCCCCTCGGCCAGCGGGCGCAGCCAGCGCTCCTTCTGCTCGGGCGAGGCGAACCGGTCCAGCACCGCGCAGACCGGGGCGTTATGGACCGAGACCATGGTCGAGACCGAGCCGTCGCCCGCCGCGATCTCCATCAGCGCCAGGGCGTAGGAGACGTAATCCGCCCCGGCGCCGCCCCAGTCGGGGTCGATGGTCATGCCGAGGAACCCCAGCTCCCCCAGCTCGGTGACGATCTCGGGCTCGATCGCCCCCGCCTTCTCGCGGGCCTGGGCCGTGGGAGCGAGCCGCTCCTGCGCATAGTTCCGCGCCATGTCGCGGATCATGATCTGTTCGTCGGTCAGCATGTCGCCCCTCCCTAATTACACCGTCGGCCGGCCGAACGTGCTCACCGCCAGATCGGCGACGTCCCGGTCGCCGAACAGCGCCCGGTGCCGCGCCTCGACCCGCGGCCACACGCTCGCGATCTCCGGATCGTCGATCCCGAATTTCGCCGAGACCAGCGCTTCCATCTCCGCCGCATCCCAAACCATCTTCTTGCGGCTGTCACTCGCTGATTTTTCCTGAAAGACCCGGCCCGTCAGGCAGACAAGGGTATCCGCGCGCATTCGCTGGATGATCAGATTCTGCACGAAGACCGAATCCGGGCTCGTCTGCAATTCGCGGTTGCGGGCCTCGATTGCGGCGGGATCGACCGGGGATTCCGAGAAATCGAAGCTCACCGGATAAGCCCCGGCATGGTTGGTGAACCGCCAGAAACCATCGGCAAGCCGCGATAGCTGGAAACCGAGCGTGCCTTGCGCGTAACTCCCCTCGGCTAAGGGGACCGGCTCGCGCAGCCCGTCGCCCAGGCCCAGATCGGCGACATAGGTCCGATCCAGATCGACCAGCGCGAGGATATGGTTGCCCAGCGCCGCATCGCCGCGCTCGAAGCGGTGGATGCCGCCGGTGACCAGCCGGACATCGAAACCGATGGCCATCAGCCCATGGGCCAGCAAGGTGTTCATCTCGTAGCACCAGCCGCCGCGCCGGCGGGTCACGATTTTCTCCACGATCCGGTCGATATCGCACCAGACCGGCCGCCCAAGCTGGATATCGAGGTTCTCGTAGGGGACCGAAAGCGCGTGGGCGCGGTGCACACTCTTCAGGCAGTCGAGGGTCGGCGCCACCGGTCCGCCATAGCCGATGCGTTCCAGATAGGCGTCCAGCCACATGGACTATACCTTCTCCGGCTTCTCGCCCACCGGCCCGCCGGCCTTCTTCCAGCCTCCGAAACCGTCGTCGATATGGCTGACATTGGCCAGCCCCATCTCCTGCGCCACCTTCGCCGACAGCGCCGAGCGCCAGCCCGAGGCGCAGTAGAAGACCAAGCGGTTGCCGGTCTGGAACTGCGGCTTGGCGTAGGGCGATTCCGGGTCGATCCAGAACTCCAGCATGCCGCGCGGACAGTGGAAGGCGCCGGGGATCATGCCCTCGCGGGCCAGCTCGCGCGGGTCGCGCAGGTCGACGAAGGTGACACCCTCCTGGCCGTGCAGCGCCTTGGCCTGCTCGGCCGGGAAATGCTCGACCACTGCATTAGCTTCGGCCACCATATCCTTGACATGTTTCACTTTTTCATTCCCTCTCCAGCGCCACCGCCGTGCCCTCGCCGCCGCCGATGCAGAGCGAGGCGATGCCGCGCCTGGCGCCGCGGGCCTCCATGGCGTGCAGCAGGGTCACCATGATCCGGGCGCCCGACGCGCCGATGGGGTGGCCCAGCGAGCAGGCGCCGCCGTTGACGTTCAGCTTCTCGCGCGGGATGCCCAGCTCGTGCATCGCGGCCATCGGGACCACCGCGAAGGCCTCGTTTATCTCCCACAAATCAACGTCTTCGACGCTCCAGTTCAACCGCATCATCAACTTCTGCATGGCCGGGACCGGGGCCGTGGTGAACAGGCCCGGCTCCTGCGCATGGCTGGCATGGCCCAGGATGCGGGCGCGGACCGGCAGCTTGCGCCGCTCGGCTTCCGAGGCGCGCATCAGCACCAGCGCCGCCGCACCGTCCGAGATCGACGACGAGTTCGCCGGGGTCACCGTGCCGCCCTTGCGGAAGGCGGGCTTCAGGGTGGGGATCTTGTCGGGCCGGGCGTTGCGCGGCTGCTCGTCCGAGTCGACCACAACGGCGCCCTTGCGGGTCTCGACCGTCACCGGCGCGATCTCGGCCTTGAAACGGCCCTCGTTCTGGGCCGACAGCGTGCCGTCCAGCGAGGCCAGCGCATAGGCGTCCTGGGCCTCGCGGGTGAACTGGAACTTCTCGGCGCAGTCCTCGGCGAAGGTGCCCATCAGGCGGCCCTTGTCGTAGGCGTCTTCCAGCCCGTCGAGGAACATGTGGTCCTGGACCTCCGCGTGGCCCAGCCGGGCGCCGCCGCGCATCTTCGGCAACAGGTAGGGGGCGTTGGTCATGCTCTCCATGCCGCCCGCCACCACGACCCGGCCGTTGTTCGCCAGCAACTGGTCGTGGGCGATCATCGCCGCCTTCATGCCCGAGCCGCACATCTTGTTCAGCGTCGTGCAGGGCACGCCCTTCGGCAGTCCGGCCCCGAAGGCCGCCTGCCGCGCCGGGGCCTGACCCTGGCCGGCGCCCAGCACATTCCCGAACAGCAACTCGTCCACATCATCCGCCGCGATTCCGGCACGCTCGAGCGCCGCCTTGATGGCCACCGCGCCCAACTGGCTGGCGGTGGCACCTGAAAGCTCGCCCTGGAAGCCGCCCATGGGCGTGCGCGCGGCGCCGACGATCACGATCGAGTCTGGCATGGCGGGGTCCTCGTACTAGTGAACAACCGTTCAATTAATCGCAGGATGCGGATTCGCGTGGTCCTTGGCAAGCGATATCAGAGCGATCACCGTCGTGCGCCCTCGCTGTAATGCAGGATGTTGAACCCGGTCAGAGCCCGGTGGACCGGCGCCCAGGCGGCGCCGAAGGCCAGCCAGTCGAGCCGCACCGCCTCGGCGATCCGGCCCAGGCTGCGCCCGCCGATGGCGGCGATCAGCGGCGCGGCGGCGCGGGGAACGGCGACCGAAAAGCTCAGGCCATCGGTTGTCAGCGAGAACCCTCCGCTGGCCGCGACCTGCCGGGCCAGCGCGGCGGGCGCGACGTCTTTCAGATGCGGCACGGCGGCGGCGCGGCCGGGTCCGGCCTCGGTGGCCGCACCGGGGCGGGCGGCATAAACCACATGGGTCTTCATGTTCCCGGCCAACTGCTCGGCCAGCGCGGCGCGCTCGACCGGGGTCAGCGCCTCGACCCGCTCGGCGATCTCCGGTGCGGCGGGCAGGTAGCGCAGCGGGTCGTAGCGTGCGGGCTCGAGGAACCCGGCCGGCGCCAGCCCGGCGCGCTCCAGCGCCCCGGCCAACTGGTCGACGGTGTAGGGCCGGTCGCGGCTGTGCAGCAGCAGGTCGTAAAGCCCGGCATCCGAGTCGCGGTGATCGCCGACCAGCCGATTGCCGGCAAAGGGATTGGTCTGCGGCAGGGTCTTCAGAACCGCTTTCGCCAGCCGGACCTGGTCGGCGGGCGCGTCGTCCCGCAAGAGCCGCCCGAAAGCCGCCTGCAGGGGATAGACCCCGGTGCGGCCATAGGGCGCGTAGACCATCAGGCCCATTCCACCGCCCGGCGCCAGCGCGGCGGCCAGCGCGGCGAAGCCCGCATCCGGGTCGGGCAGGTGGTGCAGCACCCCGCAGCAATCGATGTAGTCGAACCGGCCCAGCTCGGGCGCCGTCAGCAGGTCGCCGGTCAGGAAGCGGATCGAGGTCAGGCCGCGCGCCGCCGCCCGCGCCTCGGCGATCCCGCGCGCGGCGGCGGACATGTCCAGATAGGTGATCTCGGCCGGGCAGCGGATATCGGCCAGCTTCTGGGCCAGCATGATCAACCCGTCGCCGGTGCCGCCGCCCGCCACCAGCGCCCGGAAGGGCCGCGACCAGTCGCGCCGGCCGCCGAACAGGAAATGGTCGATCTCCACGGGGTGCGAGGGCGAGCCCTCGATCAGGCGCTTCGCCTCGTCCGCCGGATCGCGCTCCGGATAGGGGTAGGTCTCGTACTGCTGCCTGACCGGGTCCATCCGCTCGCCCAAGAAAGCCACGTTCGCGACACCGAAATGTCCGTTTCTGAATAGCACTGCCCGGCCCAGGGGTTCCAGTCTGCTGGCAAGCACCAAGGGAGCCTCCAGCCATGACCGACAGCTACTCCATCGAAAACCGCAAGGTCGACCCCACGCGCCGCCCGGCCACCCGCCCCGACGGGACCCCGGACGACGACAACCGGATCGAGACAGGGCCGACCAAACAGGCTTTCGAGGAGTGGGCTGCCGCGGGGCTGGAAGTCCCCAACCTCTCGGCGATGCGCGCCCACCGCCATGCGCGGCTGACCAAGGCCATCGCCGACCGCGACATCGGCGGTATCCTGATGTTCGACCCGCTGAACATCCGCTACGCCACCGACGCGCCGAACATGCAGCTCTGGAACACCCACAACCCGTTCCGGGCGCTGCTGCTCTGCGCCGACGGCCACATGGTGCTTTTCGAGTACAGCGGCAAGAAATTCGCCTTCCTCTCGGGCTTCAACCCGCTGGTGAAGGAGGTACGCGGCGGTGCCGGGCTGTTTTACTTCTCGTCCGGCGACAAGGGCCCGGAGAAGGCCGGTGAATTCGCCGCGCAGATCGACGAGATCATGCGCGCTCATGCCGGCACCAACCGCCGCCTCGCCGTCGACAAGATCATGATCGACGGCTACCACGCCCTGGTCCATGCGGGCTTCGAGGTGCTGGAAGGCGAGGAGATCACCGAGAAGACCCGCGCCATCAAGGGCGCCGAGGAAATCAAGGCAATGCGCTGCTCGATGCATTCCTGCGAGATGGCCATCGCCGAGATGGAGGCGATCTGCAAGCCGGGCCTGACCGAGGACGAGGTCTGGGCCGAGCTGCACCGGGGCAACATCAAGCGCGGCGGCGAGTGGATCGAGACCCGCCTGCTGGCCTCGGGACCCCGCACCAATCCCTGGTTCCAGGAATGCGGCCCCCGGGTCATCCAGAACAACGAGATCGTCGCCTTCGACACGGATCTCATCGGCGTCTACGGCATGTGCACCGACATCTCGCGCACCTGGTTCATCGGCGACGGAGAGCCGACGGCCGAGATGAAGCGGCTGTTCCGGGTGGCGCATGACCACATCATGGAGAACATGGCGCTGCTGAAGCCCGGCGTGCCCTTCAAGGAACTGGTCTTCGGCGGCCACCAGCTGCCGCAGGAATTCGTCGCCGGGCAGTACAGCTGCCGCATGCACGGGGTGGGGCTGTGCGACGAGTGGCCGTCGATCAAGTATCCCCAGGACTTCCAGCCGGGCATGTTCGACTACGAATGCGAGGCGGGCATGATGCTGTGCGTCGAGGCCTGCATCCAGACCGAGGGCGGCGACTTCGCGATCAAGCTGGAAGACCAGGTTCTGGTCACCGAGACCGGCTACGAGAACCTGACGAAGTACCCCTTCGACAAGCGGCTGCTGGGGTAATCCCTAAACTTCGATAGCATAGGCATAAACTTCAGCAGTAAACGGCGGCCGGATTGAGCCCCGGACCGGATAATCGTGATCCATGTCATAGAAGATTCGCGCGTTTCTGGGTACGCCTCCAAGGCGAAATAAACCCAGAATGGAGAGCGCAATGTCACGCACGTTTCTTTTAAGTTCCGCGGTTGCTTTGGTCGTTGCCCTGAATTCGGGGGCAGTCATGGCGCAGGACGCCGCCAATCCCAGCGAAGCCTACGCGATCTCGCGAGGCGCTCAAATTTACGACAAATGGTATGGGGCGCTGAAGGCGCCAAAGCCGGAAGCGACCCATCCCGCCTATCCCGCCGCCGGGAAGAAGAAGGGGGCGGATACCTGGCGCTGCAAGGAGTGCCATGGCTGGGACTACAGGGGTGCCGCCGGGGCCTATAGCAAGGGCTCGCACTTCACCGGCATCAAGGGCGTCTCCGGCGCGGCCGGGAGTGATCCGGCATCGATTGCGAGCATGCTGCGCTCGGCCCCGCATGGCTACACCGCGGATATGATCCCCGATTCCGCGATGGCGGACGTGGCTTTGTTCATCTCGAAGGGCCAGGTCGATCCAACCGCTTACGTAGCCGATGGCAAATCCTCGGGCGACGCGCCAGTGGGCAAGGTCTACTTCGAGGGCCTCTGCGCCGGCTGCCATGGCCTCGACGGCAAGAAGATCAAGGACGCCGACCCGCTTGGCGCGGTTGCCGGCAACACCGTCGAGATGATGCACAAGGTCCTGAACGGCCAACCGGGCGAGGCGATGCCGGCGCTGCGGGTTTTCGATCCCAAGCTCGCGGCGGATATCGTCGCCTATGTGCAGACGCTGCCAGAATAATCTGTCGGAACCATCCCGGGAACAACCCGACCTGCCCCCGCTCCGGGGGGCAGGCTTTACATGGCAGATGGACATGACGGACGATACCCAAGCGAAACAGGGCCTTTGGAGCCGTTTCCGGAAGCGTTTCAGGCGTCCTTCCGCACGCTGGGGCTTCGCCTCGATCCTGGTGGCGGGCGGCGTGGCCGCACTCGGTCTCTGGGGCGCCTTCACCACCGGCATGGCCTATACCAACACCCCGGAGTTCTGCATGTCCTGCCACGAGATGGCGGACAATGTGGGGGCAGAGTGGCAGCAGTCAGTTCACTACAAGAGCGCCTCGGGGGTCCGCGCAGGCTGCGCGGACTGCCACGTGCCGAAGGAACTGGGGCCGAAACTCTGGCGCAAGATCCTGGCCGCAAACGACGTCTATCATCACTTGCTGGGCACGATCGACACGCCGGAGAAATTCGAGGAACACCGCGCCGAACTCGCCGAGCGGGTCTGGGCCCGGATGGAGGCCAACGATTCGCGCGAGTGCCGCAGCTGCCACAGCTACGAGGCGATGGACTTCCACAAGCAGACCCTGCGCGCCCAGGAAAAGATGAAAGAGGGGCTGGAAGAGGGAAAGACCTGCATCGAGTGCCATACGGGCGTCGCCCACAAGCGGCCTCCCCGGGACGACTGACCGGTCTCGCCCAATCGTCGACTGCGTATCCTGCGCGGATTTTGCCGGCCGCGCGGATCGCACTATCCTTCCGCGAGACATTCCCCAGCCATCAGCGGAAAGGCCCGGCCATGCCAACCGAGAAGCTCGAATTCACCGGCCATGGCGGCGATACGCTCGCGGCCAGGCTCGACCTGCCGCAGGGACCGGCCAAGGCGACGGCGCTGTTCGCCCATTGCTTCACCTGCTCGAAGGACATCGCCGCCGCGCGGCGGATCGCCGCCAGGCTCGCCGGGCAGGGCATCGCCGTGCTGCGCTTCGATTTCACCGGGCTCGGCCACAGCGGGGGCGAATTCGCCAATACGCATTTCACCTCGAATGTCGCCGACCTGGTGGCGGCAGCGCGGCATCTGGAAGGCGAAGGCAGGGCGCCCGCCCTGCTGGTCGGCCACAGCCTGGGCGGTGCCGCCGTCCTGGCCGCGGCGGCGCAAATTCCGTCGGTCAAGGCGGTGGTGACCATTGGCGCCCCCGCCGACCCGGGGCATGTGATCCATAATTTCGGCTGCAAGATCGACGAGATCAGGGCGGCAGGTTCAGCCGAGGTCTCGCTGGGCGGGCGGCCCTTCACCATCCGCAGGGAGTTCATCGACGATGTCTCGGCAGCGAAGCTGACCGCTGCCGTCTCCGGCCTGAAGCGCGCCCTTCTGGTGCTGCACGCGCCCCGTGACCAGACCGTGGGGATCGAGAATGCGGGCGAGATTTTCGGTGCCGCCAGGCATCCGAAGAGCTTCGTGACGCTGGACGACGCGGATCACCTGCTCAGCCGGGCCGAGGACGCCGAGTATGCCGCCGAGGTGATCGCCGCCTGGTCGCGGCGGTACCTGGGTCTAAAGGATGATCCGCCGCGCGCCGGAGCGCCCGAAGGCATCGTCCGGGTCTCGGAGGCCGATCCGGCGGGCTTCCTGCAGGACGTGGCGGCGGGGCCGAGGCACCACCTGCTGGCCGACGAGCCGGTCTCCCATGGCGGCACCGATGCGGGGCCGAGTCCGTACCAGTTCCTCTCGGCCGGGCTCGGCGCCTGCACGGCGATGACGGCGCGCATGTATGCGCGCCGCAAGGGCTGGCCGCTGGAGCACGTCTCGGTCGATGTCACCCATGACAAGGTCCATGCCGCCGATTGCGCCGATTGCCCGGACAAGACGGCCAGGATCGACGAGTTCCGCCGGGTGATCAGGCTGGAGGGCGAGCTGGACGCAGATCAGCGCGCGAAGCTGATGGAGATCGCCGACAAGTGCCCGGTGCACCGGACCCTGGAGGGGCAGATTCGCGTCCGCACCGAAGCCGCCTGATCCCTCTGTCGCGGATCGCTGGCCGGTGATATCCAGAGGTCATGCAGGGTCCTCTCGACGCGCTGATCTACGATACCTCCCGCCCGGTCGAGAGCTGGTGGGAGGCCTCGGCGCCGCCATGGCAGGCGCCCGCGCCCCTCGGCAGTGACATCTCCACCGAGGTCGCCATCATTGGCGGCGGCTATGCGGGCCTTGCCTGCGCCATCCGGCTGGCCGAGCTCGGCATCGGCAGCGCCGTGCTGGAGGCCGGGCATATCGGCTGGGGCGCCTCGGGGCGCAACGGCGGCATCGTCGGGCTGCGCTCGGACAAGCTGTCCGACAGCGCGATGATCCGGCGCTATGGCGAGGCCGAGTTCGCCCGCTACGTTGGCGCCGCCGTCGAGGGCAATCACCGCATCCGGGCCTTCTGCATCGAGGCGGGCCTGGCCGATGCCGTCCAGGGCGACGCCGAGTTCTACATGGCCCATTCCGCCCGCACCGCGATCAAGCTGGAGGCCGAGACCGGCGCCCACGGGATCGAGGTCGAGCATCTGCCCCCCGGGGACACGGACGGCATCCGCCGCCACGGCGGCATCCTGATCCGCCCCGCCTTCGGCATCCAGCCGCTTCGGCTGGTCCGCGCCCTCGCCGACCACGCCGCGAAACTGGGCGTGCAGGTCTTCCCCCGCTCGGAGGCCACTCAGTGGCACCGCGAGGGTGCCCGCCACCGGCTGGTCACCGCAGGCGGCTCGGTCACGGCGGACCGCGTGGTGCTGGCCGCCAACGGCTTCACCCCCGACCACCTGGACCGGCGCCTTGGCGGGCGTGCGGTGCCGGTGATCTCGAATATCGGCGTCACCCGCGTCTTGACCGCCGACGAGCGCGCCTCGATCGCCTGGCTGGGCCAGCAGACCGCCGCCGACAGCCGCCACCTGCTCAGCTATTTCCGGCTGCTGCCCGAGGGCCGCTTCCTGCTGGGCATGCGCGGCGACATCCATGGCACTGCCCGCGGGGCGGCGAAGATGCGGGCTGCCGTCCGGGCCCGGATCGACCGGCAGTTCCCCGGGCTGGCGGGGGCCGAGATCACCCATTTCTGGCGCGGCCCGGTCTGCATGGCCGCCAGCCTGACCCCCTCGGTCGGGCTGCTGCGGGACGACCCCAGCATCGGCCACGCCTTCGGCTGGCACGGATCGGGCATCAACGGCGCACAGGTGGGCGGGCGGCTTCTGGCCGACGTGCTGGCGGGTATGCCCCTGAACCATATCCCCGCGCCCTATCGCGGACTGACGCCGAAGCTGCCGCTGCCGGGCCTGAGGCCCTATTACGTTGGCGCCGCGCAGGCGCTGCTCGGCATCAGAGACAGCTTCAGTTAACGCCCCTCGGCCGACCTCGCCAGCACCAGGGCGACCGCCAGGTTCATCGCGGCCACGG
>DATHZU010000464.1:0-6654 GCA_035458445.1 Thermohalobaculum sp.
CAGCGCCGACGCCGGCGAGGCGGGGGGCCTGTCGGGCCAGCCGCTGTTCGAGGCCTCGACCGAGGTGCTGCGCCGGCTCTACCGCCAGACCGAGGGCAATATGCCACTGATCGGGGTCGGCGGCGTGGCGACGGCCGAGCAGGCCTATGCCAAGATCCGCGCCGGTGCCAGCGCGGTGCAGCTCTATACCGCCATGATCTTCGAGGGCATCAGCCTGCCGGGCCGGATCGCCCTGGGGCTCGACCGGCTGCTGGAACGCGACGGGTTCGCCAGCGTCGCCGAGGCGGTGGGGGCCGACAACCCGCTGTGAACCGCCCGGCTCAGGCCGGACCCGCCCGGGCCTCGAGCCGCGGATAGCACACCGCGAGCGTGCCTGCCCTCAGTGCCATCCAGACCCACAGCGCGCCCCAAAGGCCGTGATTGCCGAAGGCCTCGGTCATCACATAGCCGAGCGGGAAGAACACGGCCGCCGCCACGATCATCGCATTGCGCATCATCGCTCCCTCGGTCGCACCGATGAAGATGCCGTCGAACTGGTAGGCCAGCACCGCCACCAGCGGCAGGGCGGTGGCCCACAGCGCGTGGCCACTGGCCACGGCGCGGACCGCCTCGACATTGGTAAACAGCCGGATCAGCGGACCCGAGACCAGGGTCAGCGCAACCGCGATCGCCGCCGCCAGGACCAGCGCCGAGACCGTGCTGACCACCACCGCGCGGCGCAGGCGCGTCCGGCTACGCGCCCCCAGCGCCTGGCCGACCAGCGCCTCGGCCGCCAGCGCGAAGCCGTCGAGCGCGTGCGACGAGAGATACAGGAACTGGAGCAGCACGCCGTTGGCCGCCAGCACCACGTCGCCCTGCAGCGAGCCGAGCCGGGTCAGCCAGGCGAAACCGCCGGTCAGCATCAAGGTGCGGATCATGATGTCGCGGTTGAGCGCCATCACCTGGCGCAGCTCCACCGGGTTCAGGATGCGCGCCCATTCGAAGCGCCAGTCCTGCGGCGCCAGATCGCCGGCGCGCTGGCGGACCCGCCAGAACCCGATCCCGCTGCCGGTGAAGGCCGCCAGCACCGTGCCCAGCGCCACCCCCTCGACCCCCCAGCCGAAGCCGAGGACGAAGATCAGGTTGAGCGCGATATTCACCAGCGAGGTCACGACCTGCATCTCGAAAAGCCGCCGGGTCAGCCCCTGCCCGGCGAACCAGCCCATCAGGGCGTAGTTCATCAGCTCGGCCGGGGCCCCCCAGATGCGGATGTCCACATAGGCGCCCGCCAAAAGAAGTGCCTCGTCACTGCCCTCGAACAGCCCGATTGCGGCGCTCCTCAGCGGCAGCTTCGCGGCGATCAGCAGGGCGGCGACCGCCAGCGCGATGATCCCGGCGCGCACGAGCGTGTTCATCACCCGCCTGCGGTCGTCCGCCCCCAGCGCCTGCGCGGTCAGGCCCGAGACGCCCATCTGCAGGAAGTTGAAGATCACGAACAGCAGGTGGATGACGGTCGAGCCCAGCGCCACCGCCGCCAGATAGCTCGCCGCCCCCAGATTGCCGATGACCGCAGTGTCGATGGCGCCCTGCAGCGGCACCATGGCATTCGACAGCACCACCGGCAGCGCGATGGCCGCGACGCGGGCATAGGTGATCGGGCCGGTGGCGGCGGGCTGGCTCATCGGGGCCTTGGCGGTCTCAGGGATTCGTCCGCCCGTCGCATAGCACAATCCGTCGCCCGGGAAACCGCCCGTAGGATGGGTGTCTCAGTTTGAGATCCTCGGACCTTGACGCGGATATCGCGCCAGCCCAACGATTCCTATATGCTTAGCGTGACGGATAAGGTGGCGATGTGCCCAGCGGCTGAGCGGTGGGGGAAGGATTAGAATAGAAACTGAATATTTCGACTTGAATTTGCAAAAGCGCTCTGGCATGCTTCCCTCAAATTAACGAACCAGGGGCAGTCGAGAAAATGACCCGATATAAAGAAGACGACGTTCGTCGGCAGATGACGCCGTACCATGGCCGGATCGTGGATGTTGTCCGACGTGGCCATGGCGAATGGGTGGCCGTCAAAAAATTTATGGCGAAAAGCGGATTTGGTTCTGTTCTCTACCCGCGAACCGTTGCGAACCATGTGTTTGATGCCGTGGTCCGTAGCGCTCTAGCCGAATTTGCGGATGATCCTGATATTCGAATCATAGATGAGACTCAGACCATAAAATTCTGTTTTGGAAATGTTGTTCTTGCTCGCTTCAAGAAAGGCGATGAAGACAACCTCGGACGGAATCAGCCCACCCAAGCGGTGCTTGATTTTGTTTCCGCCCAGGGGAACTTGCCAGGATTTGCACCCAGCGCCGCGAAAGTCGAAATCCTCTACTCGGTAGACACCATCGAAGACGGCATCGAGCGAATTGTCATAGCGGCCAGGGATGGCGCCAATCTTCTTTGGCACTATGAATTGGACGACGACACCGAGGCCAATGCGGTTATTCCGTTTCCTGAGCCCGCTCCGCTACAGAGCGACGACGCGGATGACGAACAGATCGTTACTCCTCGCAAGCGCGGTGAGGATGCTGCCGACGACAAAGGCGACTAACCCATGGCTACACGCGGCAGTCTGCTGCGCTTGGCGCGGCACCTCAGGGGATTCACCCAAAAGACTTCAGCTGAGCGGCTTGGCGTTGCTCAAGCAGTGTATTCCAGATTGGAAAACGACCTTGTTGAGGTCGATGACGCTTTTGTTGCCAAGGCGGCCTCCATCTTCGATCTGCCGGCAGATTTCTTTGATCTGAAGGACACCGTGTACGGCCCGCCTGTTAGCGTGCATGCGATGTTGCGTGGAAATTCTCAGGTGACCGCGCGGGATGTGGACATGATAACTGCGGAATTAAATCTGCGGCTGGTCCATCTTCGGCGGTTCCTGGAGAACGTCGATCTGAACTGCTCTATCGACATTCCGCGGCTCGATGTTGAGCAATATGAATCGCCTGCGGAGATCGCTGATACCGTCAGGCGCCATTGGCAAATTCCCTCGGGGCCGATCAAGAATCTGACACGGCTCTTGGAACGTGGCGGTGCAATCATTGGGTATTCTGATTTTGGTGGCGCGGGCGTTAGCGGTGTCACGTTCTCGGCACCCGGGCAACCGCCGTTGATACTCCTAAACCCGAGTCACCCAGCAGATAGGGTACGATTCACGCTCGCTCACGAACTTGGGCACATGGTAATGCATCGGTTCCCAACACCAGCGATGGAGGAGGAGGCCAATCATTTCGCGTCGGTCTTCTTGTTTCCTCGCCGAGATTTACGAAACGCCCTTCGTGGGAGAAAGGTAAATCTCGCAACCATCGCGGCGCTTAAGCCCGAATGGAAGGTGTCGGTGCAAGGCATCCTCTATGCGGCGCAACGCGAGGAGATAGTTTCTCGGAACCAGGCGCGGTATTTGTGGGCACAAATCAGTTCCAAGGGATGGAAGACAATGGAGCCGCCGAGCTTAGATTTCGAGCATGACCGACCGTCGGTTTTGCCCACGATTATCAAGGCTCATCTTGATGATCTCGGTTTCGAGAAAGCCGAGGTTTTGCGTATGACCCGCGTACATGAGCACGAGTTTGAGAGATTGTATCCGTTCTCAGGTGACTCTCCGACACGTCCAAGATTGCGAATCGTGAACTGAACATTTTGTGCGCGGCGCTAAGCATAAGAGCTCAGATATTCGGGACGTGAAAAAGTTGCCCGTCAAAACCCGCATCCAAATCCTCTCCAATGCGCAAACCGTTCTCACGGAAGTGATGTTATGAAAATGTAATTATATCAATATTTTGGATACCTTCTCACCGTGAGAAGCCTGTGCGCGGACCTACTCTCCCGGCCCACCCAGCCGCCGGCGCATGCGCCGGATCGACCACCAGACCAGGCCGACGACCGGGATCACGGCCGCCGCGGTCACGGCTGTCTTGTCGATGCCCGCGGGTTTGGCCAGCGGCGCCAGAAGGTACGAGGCCAGGCTGACCGCGTAATAGCTGATCGCCACCACCGACAGGCCCTCGACCGTCTCCTGCAGCCTCAGCTGCATCGCGGCGCGGCGGTTCATCGTCTCGAGCAGCTCCTGGTTCTGGGCCTCGACCGCCACGTTGACCCGGGTGCGCAGCAGCTCGGCGATCCGGCTCGCGCGGGTCGCCAGCTCGCCGAGGCGGCGCTCGGTGGCGTGGCAGGTGCGCATCGCCGGGTCGAAGCGGCGGATCATGAACTCGGAGAACATCTGGCGCCCGGCCAGCCGCTCCTCGCGCATCATCTCGATGCGCTGGTGGACGATGGCCTCGTAGGCCCGGCCCGCGCCGAATCGGAAGGCGGCGGCGGCCGACAGCGCCTCGAGCGCCGCCGAAAGCTCGGTCAGCCGGTCCAGCGCCGCCTGTTCGGACCGGGCGCCCTCGGCCGAGGCGACCTCGGCGGTCAGGGCGGTCAGCGCGCGCTCGATCTCGTTCAGCCTGCGCCCGGTCTCGCGCGCCTGCGGCAATGTCAGCATCGCCAGGGTGCGGTAGGTCTCGACCTCGATCAGCCTTTGCACCACCCGCCCGATCCGGCGCGGCCCGGCCGGGCCATGGACGATCACGGCGAAGCGCGTGAAGCCGCCCTCGTGGATGCGGAAATCGCCCAACGCCAGGGCGTTGCCGTCGATCACCCGGGCGCAGGTCAGGCTCTCGCCGGAAAGCTCGGGCATCAGCCGCTGGTCAAGCAGCGCCTCGGCGCGCTCGAGGCTCTCGGCGGCGATCACCTCGACCTGGATCGCGGCGATGGCCTGCCCGGGCGCGGCGGCGAGCCACTCCTCCGGGAACTTGCGCACCAGAGCGGCCTGGAACAGCGCCTCGGCAGGGCCTTCTTCGTACAGCGTGTACGAGACGAACTCGGTATGGCGCTCCCATTTCAGCCGGAAGCGCCCGAAATCGGCCGAGTGGTGGCTGGCGTCCGGCGCCGGATGCGCGCCGCCGTGCCGGTCGACGAACCCGGCCAGGTGGGCCCTGTCGGCGGCCGCATCGCGCTCGGCGGCGGCCTCGGGCGGCATGATGGCCAGGAACACCGCGCGGCCGGGCGCACTCAGCGCCGCGAAGGGCCGGGCGTGCAGCTCGTTGGTCAGCGGATACCGCAATGCGTGGTCGGTCAGCACGCCCTCGATCATGGCGGGTCCCTCTCCGGCAATCTTCGGCCGAGTGGTAGCACCGTGCGGCGCATCGACAAAGGGCGAAGCGGCGGCGGCGCGTCTCAGCGGAGCGCGACCGAAAGCCCCGGCAGGTCCAGCCCCTCGACCCGCGTGGTCCAGGTCTGGCCCGGGGCCACGTCCAGCGCCCGGGTCACGGTGCCGGTGGTCACGAACTCGCCCGCCGCGAGCTGAGGGTGGTCCGGGTTCGCGTCCAGCAGCCCGACCAGATGGCGGAGCGCGGTCAGCGGGCCGTCCAGGACGTCGCTAGAATGCCCGCGGTCCGCCGGCGTGGCGTCGCAGGACAGAGTGATGTGGAAATCGCCCAGCCGGCGCATCCAGTCCGCCCCCGTACCCGCCGCGACGGGGACACGCGGCCCCATCAGATAGGCACCGTGCATGGCCAGCCCGGCCACCGCGTCGGGCGCCTTGAACTTCCAGCCGGGGAACAGCGACTGCACCATCTCGATGCCGTGGGCCACCCAGCCGACGCAACCCATCAGCGCGGCCTCGTCCATCCCCGGTTCGGGCGCGCGGGCCAGGCCGAAGGCGATCTCGGGCTCGATCTTGGGCTCGCAAAGCCTGGCCAGCTCGAATTCGGCGCCCGAGGGATCGATATCCCGGCAGGTGGTGTCGAACAGATCGCCCCAGAACGGCGCGCCGATCCCGTATTCCGGCCAGATCTTGCGGTTGGTGAAGCCCATCTTGCGCCCCAGCACCGCCTCGCCCCGCGTGGTGCGCAGCCGGCGCTGCGCGGCGCTGACCCGATAGGCCGCGGCCAGGTCGAAGCCGGGCAAGGACCCGGAGAAGGGGGGAATCTGGCGCCCGTCCTCCAGCGCAGCCATTGCCTGTCTGGCGATATCCCTTTCGGCCATGCCCTCTCCCTTTTCCGCAGATTCGCCGCTTTTAGCATCTCCGGCGCATGTCTGTTACCTTCGATATCCGGAGTCGGCGCCAAGGGGGGAACTGGCATGACGATCCGGCCGATCCTATGCACCATCGCGCTCGCCGGGCTTTGTGCCTGCGGCTCTGCGGATGTGAACCTGTCGTTCCGGGGCGACGACGGGCAGCGGCTCATCGCCATGAACGAGACGCTGGCCGTGATCGGGACCGAGGAGGACATGGACGAGGAGTTGCGCGGCTGTGTCGAGACCGGGCTGCGGGAACGTCTCGATCGCGTAACCCTGATCCCGGGCGAGCAGTTCCAGAGCGCCATGTCGCCCTGGTTCCGGAAAGGCAGCGTGCCCGCCGACGGCGCAGCGTTGCAGGAGGTCCTGGCCGAGCAGCAGGTTGCCACGCGGCTGCGCTCGCTGGGTCTGCGCTATATCATCGGGCTCAGCGGCGCCTCGAGCGACGAAAGCGCGCGCTGGGGCGGCTGCGGCGGCGGATATGCCGGGTTCGCCTGCCTGGGTGGCATGGGCAACCGCGAGGCCGTCCGCCTCGCGGCGATGGTCCTGGACGTGAAGGCAGGTGAGGTG
>DATHZU010000465.1:0-2323 GCA_035458445.1 Thermohalobaculum sp.
CCCAGGATCTCGTTCAGCGCCATCATCCCGGCCATGGCCCCGCTCAGCGCCATGGCGATCACCACCATGCGCCTCACCGGGATGCCGGCATAGACCGCCGCCGGTTCGCTCTGGCCCATGGCGCGCAGGGCATAGCCGAACTTGGTGCGCCAGATCAGCACCCAGACACCGGCGCAGGCCAGGAGCGCGATGATGAACGAGAAGTTCAGCGGCGAGCGCGCCACCTCGATGCCGAGCCACGCCGCCATCTCGTGCAGGAATGGCAATTGCGCGCCCTCGGCGAATTCCCGCGTCTGCGGCGAGCTTTGCCCCGGCCGCATCAGCACCCCGCTGAGCAGCGCCACGCTGAGGCCCGCGGCGATGAAGTTGAACATGATCGTGGTGATGACCACGTGGCTGCCGCGATAGGCCTGCAGATAGCCGGGGATCAGCGCCCATGCCGCGCCGAAGGCGGCCGAGGCCCCGATCGCCAGCAGGATCACCAGGAATCCCGGCAGGATCGGGTCGAGCGCCAGGCAGACCAGAGCGACGCCCAGCCCCCCGATCGCCGCCTGTCCCTCGCCGCCGATGTTGAACAGCATGGCGTGGAAGGCGATCGAGACCGCGAGCCCGGTGAAGATGAAATTGGTGGTGTAGTACAGCGTGTATCCCAGCCCGCCCGAATAGACGAAGGCCCCCTTCACCATGACGACCAGGGCTTCGAAGGGGCTTTCGCCGACCAGCGCGATGACGATGCCCGAGACGCCCAGGGCGAGCAGGATGTTCAACACCGGGATCAGCCCGATCTCGGCCCAGCGGGGCAGGGGGGCGGGTCTCATCGCGCCGCCCTTTCCAGCCCGCCAAGGGAATCGCCTGCCGGCGATCCTCCCCTCCTCAACCCTCCCCCGCCCGGGGGGAGGGAGCCAAGAGCGGCAACCGGGCGCCTCTCTCCCCCCTTGTGGGGGAGAGATGGAGAGGGGGGGACGCCGGAGGCATTCCCCAGGACGAGCGGGCCGCTCACGCGGCCGCCCCTTCCGCGATGCCGGCCATCATCAGCCCCAGCCGCTGCCGGTCGGCGCCCTCGCGCGGGATCGTGCCCACCACCCGGCCCGCATTCATCACCATGATCCGGTCGCTGAGCGCCATGATCTCGTCCAGCTCGACCGAGACCAGCAGGATGGCGCAGCCCGCCTGCTTCAGGTCGATCAGTTGCTGGTTGATGAACTCGATGGCGCCGATATCGACGCCTCGCGTTGGCTGGCCCACCAGCAGCACCTGCGGCGCCACGTCGATCTCGCGCGCCAGCACCAGCTTCTGCTGGTTGCCGCCCGAGAAGCCGCGCGCGCGCAGGCGCGGGTTGGGTGGGCGCACGTCGAAACGCTCCATCAGCCTGGCGCAGAGGTCACGCATGGCGCCGGGGTTGAGAAACGCCCCGGTCCCGGCGCGCTCGCCCCAGTGATAGCCCAGAACGGCGTTCTCGGCGGCCTCGAATTCCAGCACGAGCCCGCGCAGGTGCCGGTCCTCGGGCACATGCGCCAGGCCGAGGCGCCGCATCTCGGCCGGGTCCGCCGGATGCACCCGGTCGATCACCCGGCCGCCGATCGTGATCCGCCCCTGCTGCGGCGCCGCGATTCCCGCCAGCAGGTCCAGCAGTTCCGACTGGCCGTTGCCGGTGACCCCCGCGACGCCCAGAATCTCGCCCGCGCGCAACTCCAGCGTCACGTCGCGCAGCCGCTCCACACCCGCCGCGTCGCGCCATTGCAGCCCCTCGGCCGCCAGCGCCACCGGGCCCGGCTCGGCCGGGGCGGCCGCGGTTTCCAGCAGCACCTTGCGGCCCACCATCAGCTCGGCCAGTTCCTCGCGGCTGGTCTCCGCCGTGCGGCGGTGGCCCGCCATCTCGCCGCGCCGCATGACCGAGACCGAGTCGGTCACCTCCATGATCTCGCGCAGCTTGTGGGTGATCAGCAGGATGGTCACCCCGTCGGCCTTCAGCGCCCGCAGGATGTCGAACAGCCGGTCGGTCTCGTCCGGGGTCAATACGCCGGTCGGCTCGTCCAGGATCAGGATTCGGGCGCCGCGCCTCAGCGCCTTGAGGATTTCCACCCGCTGCTGCAATCCAACCGGCAGATCGCTGACCAGCGCGTCGGGATCGACCTCCAGGCCGTGTTCGTCGCTGAGGCGCGCCAGCTCGGCCCGGGTGGCGGCGATGCCGTCCTTCAGCATCGCGCCGCCCTCGGCCCCCAGCATGACGTTCTCGACCACGGTGAAGACCGGCACCAGCATGAAGTGCTGGTGCACCATGCCGATGCCCAGCCGGATCGCGTCTGCCGATCCGTGGATATCG
>DATHZU010000466.1:0-2939 GCA_035458445.1 Thermohalobaculum sp.
CGGCCGATGTCTTCGCGCTGGCACCGTTCCTGGTGCTGGCCGCGAATGTGATGCTGTCGCTGCCCTTCGCGGTGCGGGCCTTGCAGGCGCGGCTGGCCGAAAGCGGCGCGCGCCACGACCGGCTCTGCGCCAGCCTCGGGATCGCCGGCTGGACCCGGCTGCGGCTGGTCGAGTTTCCCGTCGCCCGGCGCGAGCTGGGGTTTGCGGCGGCGCTGTCGGCGGCGCTGTCTGTTGGAGACTTGGGCGTGATCGCGCTCTTCGGCTCGGACAGCTTCCGGACCCTGCCCTGGCTCTTGTACCAGACCGGTGGCCGCTATCAGAGCGACGAGGCGGCGGCCATCGCGCTGGCATTGCTGCTGCTGAGCCTGACCTTCTTCGTTGGGATCGAGCGGCTGGTGGGAGGGCGCCATGCTGAGCGTTGAGGCGGTGCGCTTCGCCTATCCGGGCGGGCCGGAGTTCACATTCGACCTGTCCCTGGCGCGCGGCGAGATCGTCACCCTGTCGGGGGTCAGCGGATCGGGCAAGTCGACGCTGGTCGACCTGATCTGCGGATTCCTGCAGCCTTCTTCGGGCGATATCCGCTGGGAGGGCGCGTCGATCCTGGGGCTGGCGCCCGCGAGGCGCCCGGTCTCGGCACTGTTCCAGACCGGCGAGCTGTTCGACCATCTGGACGTCGAGACCAACATCGCCCTGGGCCTCGATCCGCGCGGGCGGCCGTCGGCGGATCAGATCGCGCAGGTCGGCGCGGTTTTGGCCGAGATCGGGCTGCCCGGATACCAGCGGCGGCTGCCGGCGCAGCTCTCGGGCGGCCAGCGGCAGCGGGTGGCGCTGGCCCGGTCCCTGCTGCGCGACAAGCCGGTTCTGGTGCTGGACGAGCCGTTCAGCGCCCTCGACGCCGAGACGCGCGACGAGATGGCGGCGCTGATCCGGCGTCTCTGCCACAAGCGCAGGCTCGCGGCGCTGGTCGTGTCGCATGATGCAAAGGATGCGGCCCGGCTGGGCAGCCGGGCCGTTCAGATGTTCGACGGCCGCCTGGCCGCCGGGTAATGCGATGGCCCGGCAGGCAGTCCTGCCGGGCCCCCCGCCTCAATGCGGATGCGGCCGGGCCGCAGATTTCATTCGCCGATGCCCAGCAGGGCGTTCACCGCCGCCGTCACCGCGTCCTTCAATTCGGTCGTCAAGTCGCTGAGGCTGTGCGGGCTGTAGGCTTCATCCAGCGCCTCTTCGGGAGTGAGCGCGCTTGCCTCTTCAATCACCGCCTGTTGCTCGTCCACCGGAGTCACCTGGTCGTCGAGCGCGCCCAGTGCGTCGATCGCGTCCTGGAGCGCGTTGAAGTCGTCGTCGAAGGTCGGGCTCTCCGGGTCAAGGGCCGCCTGGGCATCCGCAAGCGCGCCCGCGATCTCGCCTGCGGTCATGCCGGTCGTGTCGATGCCAGCCGCCTCGGCGGCTTCGACTGCGCTTGCTGCACCGGAAAATTCTTCGGCCGCCTGGGCACCCGCCATCGACGCCTCGTAGGCCGCGATCTTGCCGACGCGCGAGGTCGGTGATGCGTTCAGCCGTGCCGTGGGGCTGGCATGGGCCGCGTTCAGGCCCTTCATGGCCGAGGAGAGTTTGCCATGGGCATTTGGCGCATTCTCGTCGAAGGTGGCGGCGCTTTCGTCACTGACGCCATCATCCACGCCATCATTGATGCCGTGATTGCCGCCGCCATTGCCTCCACCGTTCCCGCCACCATTGCCGCCGCCATTCCCGCCCCCGTTTCCGCCGCCGTTGCCGCCGCCGTTGCCGCCGCCGTTGCCGCCGCCATTCCCGCCACCATTGCCGCCGCCGTTACCGCCGCCGTTACCGCCGCCATTGCCTTGACCGGCGACGGCCTCCGGGGCGTCGAATAATTTGCCACCGCCCTGGCCGATCCCGATGGGAGCAAGCGATATGACAATTGCGATTGCGGCACACTGGCCGAGCAGGCGCGCAACGCGCCCATGATTCGATGACCGATTCATCTTTGCATTCCTCTCGATTGAACCGTGATTGACAGTCCCGCTGCAACAATCATGGGACATCGAGTGAGCGACGCGCAGACCAGTTACACCGGCAAAAAGAGCCGGACCAGAAAACGCCGTGTCATCAGGAGACAGCTTCCACGCAGGTGGAAGGCCCCTCAAACACCATTGCGTCCATGTACGCCTCGGGGCCGCCGATTCCCGGCGAAGGCCCGAAGCGGACGCCACCATCCACACCTAGAATTGTTACATTTTGGTTGAGGTTTGTAAATCTGAGTCGGCGCTTTCGACCTGAGACTGCTGTCGAATCTCGGCCCCATGCGCCTCGAAACGCGAGTCGGTCGCGGCCCGGCCGCCCTTGCAGTTGTGAACTGTGACGAAACGCACAGACATGCGCGATGCGATGCCTCTCAATGGACGTTTCCTCAGAAGAAGAAGCCGATAGGGAGAACGCACGATGAAACGATTCGCGATGATGGCCGCCTCGGTGGCACTGGTCTGGAGCAGCACGGCCTCGGCAGAAATTCTCGCGATGATGAACTACGAGAGCAAGACGCCGGACCAGCTGAAAAGCCTCAAGCTCAGCGGACCGCAGGAGCGGAAGGAGGGCATCGCCATCATCGATGTCGATCCCGAAAGCGCCAGCTTCGGCAAGCTGCTGGTGGACATCCCACTCGATCCTTCCGGAATGGCGCATCACATCTTCTACGACCGGACCATGACCAAGGCCTATCTGACCAGCCTGGGCCAGCCGCCCCTGCAGGTGATGGACCTGACCGAGTTTCCCTACCGCTTGCGCACCGTCGAGGTGCCAAATTGCAGCATGGCGGAAGATGTCATCTTCGATGCGGCGAACGAGAACTGGTACCTGACCTGCATGAACTCGGCCAATGTCTGGCGGGGCAGCGTCGCCACCGACGAGGTCACCGGCGAGGT
>DATHZU010000467.1:0-3939 GCA_035458445.1 Thermohalobaculum sp.
GATCCTCGGCGGAGCCGTACTCGACGGACTTGCCGTCATAGCTCACGCGCAGCGTGCCGCTCGCATAGGCGCGCCTGAGCGCCGCGAGTTCCGCCTCGGTCCAATCGCTCACCCCAACCATCCTTCCCGGCGGCCGAACCACTCGGAGCGCCGCTTTCCCGTGGGCTCCGGTGACGGCCGGTTGACGACACCGGCGGTGGCCTCTTCATCGGACGCCACGCCGAGCTGTTCCTCGAGATCGCGCCATCTGGCGTCCGACCAGCGGTCGGCGCCGGCGATCCAGGCGGCCGCGCGTGCATAGACCCGGCAATCAAGCGCCTCGTTGCGTTCGCGCATCTTCTGCCACTCGAGCCGCGCAAACCCGCGACGGGTGCGCACCGTGATCAGCTGCTCGGCGACGAACTGCTTGAGCCACTCGGCCTCGACCCAACGCGGCAGATGCACGGTGCCCGGCGGGAATCGTGCCCCCTCGGCCTGGTCCTCGTCGGTCGGGCGCTCGAGCCTGAGAAAGCGATAGGTCTCGGCCTTGAAGGTCGAGACCGCGACGGTCCAGAGACGGGCGCCGCGGCGGAGCCGCTTTCCGGCATCGTTCGCATCGACATAGGTCGGCCCCGACACCGGGCTCGAGCGGTTGAACCCCTCGACGCCCTTGACCGGCGCCACCTGGGCGAAGCCAACCGAGCGCGCCCAGCCATAGACCGCCGGCGCGTCGTAGCCGGTATCGATGGCAAGCTTCGCGATCCTGAGATACGCGCCGCCCGCGTGCCGCCAGGTTCGGTCGAGCACGCCATTGAGTTCGGCCCAGCTCTCCTGCCGCTCGGGGCCGCCGTCGATCACGAGATGATCAACGAGCCAGCTCTCGAGCCCGCGCCCCCAGGCCCAGACGTCGACCTCGACACGATCCTTCTGGACGTCGGCGCCAGCGGTCAAAAACAGACCGCCGGCGGGAACGACGCCCGCCTTCCAGGCCTCGCGGCGATCGTAGAGCCGCTGCCAGTCGGGCGCCTCGCCGGTCTCGACCCAGGTTTCTCCGAGCTCTGTGTTCTTGAACGACTTGATGGCCGCATCCGAGCCCTGGGCGGCCTCCCAGGCCGCGGCGATCTGCGCCCAGCTCCGCCAGCCGACCGGGCTATAGAGGCTCGAGATATGGAAGCCCGCGGTCCTCGGATTGCATTCGGCCGTCGGCCGCCACGCGCCGTTCTCGAGCATCCAGGTCTTGTGATGCTCGGCGATGCCGGCGTCGCAATGGGCGCAGACATTGGCGGCGGTCTCGGGCTTTCCCTTTTCCCATCTGAGCCGTTCGAAGACGAGCGCCTGGTGCTCGCCGCACTCGGGACACGGCACGAAATAGCGCCGCCGGTCCGAGGCCTCGTACTCACGCTCGATCCGCGATATCCCCTTGATGGTGGGCGTAGACACGATCAGGATCTTGCGCCGCGAGAAGGTGCGGGTGCGCGCCTCGGCCAGCGCCACCGGGTCGCCCTCGCCATCGACGTCGCCGGGATAGCCGTCGACCTCGTCGAGGAACAGGTAACGCACCGGCATCGACCGCAGCCCCACGGCCGAGTTGGCGCCGGTCATCACCAGCACGCCGCCCGGAAACTCCTTGGCGAGCACCGTGTTGCCCGAGTCCCGCGACCGCGCCGGCCTCACCAGTTGCTTGAGAACCGGGCTCTCCTCAATCAGCGGGTCGATCCGCTGTTTCGAGTTGCGCTTGGCCATCTCCACCGTCGGCAGCACCGCGAGCATCGGCCCCGGCGCGTGGTGGATGACGAAGCCAATGACGTTGTTGCCCGCCTCAGTTCCTCCGGTCTGAGCGCCCTTCATCAACACGACACGCTCGATCGGCGATGCCGGCGACAGCGCGTCCATGATCTCGCGCAGGTACGGCGTGCGGCTGGTCCGCCACGGTCCGGGCTCGGATGACGCCCGGCCGGACAACCGCCGATGGCGGTCCGCCCACTCCGAGACCGAAAGCAGCGGGTCCGGGCGCAGGCCCTGGTCGAAGGCCTCGGTGTAGACCTCAGCCGCGTTCGGGACCACCGGTGAGTTCCTCCAGAGCCTGGCGGATCTCGGCGCTCAGCAACGCATGGACCTCCCGTGCATCGCTCTCGGCGGCCAGCACCGCGGCCAGCCGGTCGGGGATGTTGAGAAGCGAATCCCGGACGACCCGGGCGCGATTGAACGCCGCGACCTCCACGTCGTCGACGTCGACAAACTTGCCGGCCTCGACCCTGGCCTTGATCTCCAGCAGTTTCGCCCGCTCGACCTCGCTCTTGATCCGGGTCCGGAGCAGCAGCGTCGGCAGGTCGCCGCCCGGGGTCTGTCCGGGCCCCTGAGCCGGGAGCAGCAGCTCGCCGCGACCGTCGTCCTGCGGGCGTTCAGACGCGGGCTGCGGTGCCGGGCCCGGTCGGCTCTTCCGCCGGGGTTGGCGCGCGGGCTCGCGGACCGCCGCGAGCGCCGCGTCGGCCTGATCCGGGTCGACCTTGCCGTCGATCAGCGCGACCAGGCCGCGTTTGACCAGCCGGCCCGCGTACTGGCGCGAGAACCCGTGCCGGCGGGCCCATTCGGCCTGGGTGATCAGCATTGTGGCTCAGCAATCCCACGATCCAGAATGGCCCGAACCCGGCGGGCCGGTCGTTAACGCGGGCGAACCGGCGCAGCATCAGGGGCCATCGTCCTTCGTGACCGCCTCGACCATCCCCAGCGGCATCTTCAGGCTCTTTGCGACGGCGCGCGGCTTCAGACCGGACGCAAGCGCGGCCCGGATCAGCGATCGCTGGCCCGGCGTCGGCGTGAACTTTTGCGTCGACGCCCGTTTCCGACGCGCTTCGCGTGGCGGTTCCTGCCTGGCCGCGTCATCGACTGCCTTCAATGCCTCCACAATGGGAAACAGGGTTCTGTCGACCGCGCTCGTCGTGTTCAGTTTGCGGTCGTGGACGTAAAGCTCGCAACCGGCATCGCGCATGCGCAGGATCTCCGCGAGCACCGCGGAGATGTTGCCGCCGAGCGCGGCCAGTGAAGGCACCGCGATCAGGTCGAATTCATTCGACGTGATACCGCGCCAGACGCGGTCGTATTCGGGTGCCGAGGGACCGGCTCCATCGATAAACGTGCCGGACACCGTCCAGCCCTCGCGCGATGCGACGTCGCGCAACGCGTCCACCGCGGCGCGACCGGTCTGCGCCGCCTTGCCTCGACAATAGATCGCCACCCTTCGTGACACCGAGGATCTCCGTCCCGGTAAAGATCACGGAATTGAACGGCAAGGCCGGACGACCGCAAGCAGAGAACCGGTCACGGTCTTTCTATGCTGCATGTGATCCGCCCATTCTGACTCCTGAGATCTCCACGAACGGTCGATCATCGCCTTCGAGGTATGCCAGCTCGCCGGTCCAGTCCTGCCAGCGCCGACATATGACGTCGCAATACTTCGGGTCGAGCTCGATCAGCCGTGATTGCCTTCCGGCCTTCTCGGCCGCGATCAGGGTCGAGCCCGAGCCGCCGAAGGGATCGAGAACCACGTCGCGGGTCTTCGACGAGTTGCGGATCGCGCGCTCGACCAGCTCGACGGGTTTCATGGTCGGGTGCAGATCGTTCCTCGCCGGCTTGTTGACGAACCACACGTCGCCCTGGTCGCGCGCGCCGCACCAGTAGTGATCGGTGCCGTCCTTCCAGCCGTAGAGGATCGGCTCGTACTGGCGCTGGTAGTCGGCGCGGCCAAGCGTGAAGGTGTTCTTCGCCCAGATCACGAAGGTCGACCAGTGGCCGCCGGCCTCGGCGAAGGCTTTCT
This sequence comes from Thermohalobaculum sp., assembly GCA_035458445.1. GTDB lineage: Bacteria > Pseudomonadota > Alphaproteobacteria > Rhodobacterales > Rhodobacteraceae > Thermohalobaculum. Next base: position 3,794 of record DATHZU010000467.1, read on the forward strand.
GCAGCGTGTGCAGCTCGGACGACGACATGCAGACATAGACCGCGCCCTTGGTCACGGTGAGGATGTTGACGCAGGCGTCGTAGAGGAACGCCGCGAAGGCATCGCCCAGATTGTCGTTCCGAATGCGACGATCCTTGCCGCGGAGC
>DATHZU010000468.1:0-5647 GCA_035458445.1 Thermohalobaculum sp.
ATGCAGGCGGTGATGGCGTCAGGGTCGGTCATGTCGAGCCTGCAATCCTCGACACAGGCCTTGGACCCGTAGATGAACGCCCGGCCGTTGCTCGCGGCCCTCAGCCAATCCAGCCGATCGCAGTTGCGCCCCGCCACCACCACCCGCACCCGTTCCCGTGCCGTCGCAGCCAGATCGAACACGATCCGGCCCGCGAACTGGCCGGTCCCGAGAACCAGGATCGTGCCTTCGCTCATTTGCTCCTCCCTTGGTCGGCGCTGTCAGACGATTTTCAGATCCGGGTCGAACTCGTCCGCATGGCTTGTCAGCCCGGCCCAGTCGGCCTCGGTGAACCGGCCGGCCCCGAAAGCTTCGATTGGCGTCGGGGTCGCGCCATCCATTATCAGCTCGCTGACGACGATACCGACCCCGGGCGAAAGCTGGAACCCGTGGCCGCAAAATCCGAAGGCATGGATCAGATTGGGCACCGTCATTGATCGCCCAAGGACCGGCAGCATGTCCGACACGTAGCCCTCGATCCCGGACCAGACCCGGATAACGTGCGCCCCTGCCAAAGCGGGGACGAGCCTGGCAAGCCGCCGCATGGTGTCGAGAGTCTTGTGCGGCGGCACCGGGGCTCGGTTGCCGACAGTATCTGAAGGCCCACGCGGGTATCCGGCGACCACGACATTGCCGCGCGCCACCTGCCGGCAAATCACCCTGCCATCCACCTGCTGCATGGAGGGGCCGATGAAATGCGGCAGCGCCTCGGTCACGAATTGCGGCGGCCCGGCCGCGAACATCGGCACACGCTCGCCGAACTTCGCGGCAATCTCATTCGCCCAGGCACCGGCCGCATTCACCAGATGTCGCGCGCGAAGGCGTTCGCCGGCGCAGGTGACCACCTCGAAACCCTCGCCCACGGCGCTGACATCGGTGACTTCGATACCCTCAAGGAAAACGGCGCCCTGCGCCGCGGCCGCCCGGGCCACCGCCGGGGTGACCAGGCGCGGGTTTGCCGTGCAATCCCGCGGTGCGTGGCTTGTGCCGATAACCTCACCGGCGAGCCACGGCCATACCCGCAGCGTTTCGGCGCGATTCCGCAACTCCACCGGGTGGCCGAACTCACCGGCCTCTGCCGTGACGCGTTCGAGCTTTTCCATCTGCTCCTGCGTCTGCGCCACGTAGATATGCCCGGTCGCCTGCACCTCGCAGGTGGTGCCGAGGGTGGACTCGATCCGCTCCCAGACTTCCTGCGCGCGCAGGGACAAAGGATACTCGCTTGCGTGGCGGCCCTGGATGCGCAGATTGCCGTAGTTCACGCCACTGGCCTGGGCGCCCACGCGGCTCTTCTCGAGCACGGTGACCGGATGGCCCCACCCGCTGAGGAAGAAGGCGGTCCAAGCGCCCATCAGCCCGCCGCCGATGATGAGGGTCTCGGTTTCCATCAGCCTACGCCTCGCCATCAGTGGCCGCGCTGAGGGGAATCGGCTTGACCGGCGCCTGGCCGCGCAGCCGGCCCATCGCCTCCCGGTCCCGCCCCAGCGCGGCGGCGGCGATCTCGCCCGCGGCCAGCTCGCAGTACCGCCCCTGGCAGCGACCCATGCCGCAGCGGGTCTGCGCCTTCAGCCGGTTGAGTTCGTCCGCACCGAATGGGCGGGAGAGCGCCGCACGCAACTCGCCGGCGGTAACTGCTTCGCAGCGGCAGACGGACACGTCGTCGGGGATGTCGCCTGCAACGTCAGACGGCCAGGCGAAGGCCTGGGCCAGCCCGGCCTGGAATCGGAGAAGGCGGTTCAGCTTGCGCCGGAGCGGGGTCTGGTCCGGCACGTTCCGAATGCCGAGGTCGCGGAGAACGGAGCCTGCTGCAATCGCCCCGCTAACGGCGGCGGCCTCAGCGCCGCCGATCGTCGAGCTATCGCCCGCGAGATAGACGCCGGGCGCCCCTCGCTGGCCCGCATCCATCACTGGAAACCATTGCCGAAACAGCGGGTCATAGCGGAATTCACAACCCGCGAGCTCTGCCAGTTGCGACTCCGGTCTCAGCCCGTAGCCGAGGGCGGCCGCATCGCATGCGACCTCGCCCGGATGTCCGGCGGCATCGCGATAGCGGATTGCCGAGACGCCGCCTCCGTGGCCGTCATCGACGAATTCCACCAGCCGCACGCCATGTTCGATCCGGATGCCCCAGCGCCTCAACCGCGCCATCAGCCCCAAGCCCCGCAGGAGCACGCCGGGCGCAGCCGTCAGGTTCGGCAGCGCGGCAACCTTCGCGGCAAACGGCGTCGTATCGAGCACGGCCACAACCTCGGCGCCCATGCGGCGATGCTGGAGCGCCGCGAGGTACAGCAGCGGCGAGCTGCCACAGAACGCGACGCGGCGGCCGATCAGGCACCCTTGACCCTTCAGGATCGCCTGCGAGCCGCCGAGTGCAAATACACCCGGCAGGGTCCACCCCTTTGCGGGCAAGACCCGATCCGTCGCGCCGGTGGCGAGGATGAGCGCGCCGAATTTCAGCCGCTCGGCCTTGCCCGCAGGCGTGGCAGTCCAGAGCGCGCCGTCCTGTACGCCCCAGGCAAGGGTAGACGGGCGGTAGTCCACAGATTGGACAACCCGGTTCGCCGAGTCATGGAACCGGCGGAACCCGGCAACCTCGCTGCCGAGCAGACGCGCCATGTCGTGGCCAATTTCATCGGGCGGGCGCCGATAAACCTGACCACCGGGCATTTCCGCCTCGTCGATCAGGACCGGCCGCACCCCGTGGGCAACAAGCGTCGCGGCCGCGGCGATACCCGCCGGCCCGGCCCCCACGATCGCTACCGCGGTCAAATCGCGCTTTCGGCCGGAGGCTTGGGCCATCCCGGCGGCGCCGCTGTCCAGATACGCATCGACGGCTGAGCCCGCGTCGTACAGGCGCGCACCCTCGTGCCCTCATCAAGCCAGACCCAGCATTCCTGGCAGGCGCCCATCAGGCAGAATCCCGCCCGCTCCTCGCCGGCCGCCTTACTGCGACGGAGTGCGCGTCGCGCTGCGAGGATAGCCACGATAAGACTTTCGCCTTGCATTGCGGGAACGGAAGCGCCGTCGACAAAGATTTGGAACTCGCCCGCGGTCGGCGAGGCCACCCGCACAATTTGCGCAGGTCCGACGCCATCTCGCGCATTCATCGCCGCTCCTCCCGCATCAGCACCAAGCCTAGAATTTAGGCACCCTTCGAGGAACCTGTCCACCAAGGCGTCGATGTCAATTCTGCGACCCTCACGCCCCTTGCCAGCGTGGGTCAAACGAAAACACCAACCGTTGCTGAGACAGAATCTGCCAAGAGGCTCTGACCTGTCGGCTCATTCCCAGGCAAAGCTGAGTGCCATAGCCCGCCAGCTCAACGTGCGGCCGCGCAAGTCCTTGCAATACCGGATGCCAGCAGAAATGTTCGCACAATGTGTTGCGGCGATCGGTTGGAACCACACCCCAAAGACGACATTCGGTTCCGAGGTGAAGGATCGGCCGTTCCGTCCCCTCGACCTTAGTCCCTACACTGCCATCGCCATGCCGTCCCGTCCCGGATCGGCGCCGCCGTCCCAGCCGGCCGCCGTCCGCCGCAGCGCATGGACCCCGGCGAAGTGGTAGCCCAGCGCCGAGCGGCGCACCGGGTAGCCCCGCTCCACCAGCGCCGCCTCGGTGCGGCGCAGGATGCGGTTTGTGATGTCGATGGTGTCCGAGGTGGTGCAGAACCGGGGGGCCGCCACCGCCTCCTGGGCGTTCATGCCGAAATCGACGGCGTTCAGTATCCCCTGCAGCACCCCCATGGTGATGTAGGTGCCCCCCGGCGCGCCGATCACGAACCAGGGATCCTGCCCGTCGAACAGGATCGTCGGGCACATGGCGGTGAAGCGCGCCTTCCCCGGCGCCAACGAGCCCGCCCGCCCCGGCCGCGGATCGAAGACGCCCATGCAGCCGTTATACATGAAGCCCAGCCCTTCGGTGACCACGCCCGAGGGCATGCCGATGGAATGGGTGACCGAGACGCAGTTGCCCTGCGCATCCACCACGCAGATATGGGTGGTCTCCTTCGACTCCTCGCCCCCGGCGTTCAGACGCGGCACATGGGTCTTGCGGCCCGAGCGGATACGCTCGGCCATCTTCGCGCCGTAGTCCTTCGAGGTCAGCTCCGCCACCGGCACGTCGACGAAACTCGGGTCGCCAACCTTCTGGTCCTTGTCCACGGTGGCGATCTTCATCGCCTCGCTGACGGTCGCAACGTAGTCGGGCGAGTTATGGCCCATGGCGGCCAGGTCGAAATTCTCGAGGATGTTCAGCATCTCGAGGATCATCACCCCGCCGCCCGGCGGATTGTTGGTGGCGACCCGGTGGCCGCGATAGGTGCCCCACAGCGGCGCCGCCTCGGTGGGCGCCACCTGCGCCAGGTCCTCGGCCCCGATCAGCCCGCCGCCCCGCTCCATGTCGGCCACGATCTCGGCGGCGATGGCGCCGGTGTAGAAGTCGTCCACCCCGTGCTCGGCGATGCGGCGGTAGGTGCGGCCCATGTCCGGGTTCTTCAGCACCTCGCCCAGCTTCACGATCCCCTCGCCCCGGCCATAGATCCTGCGGGTCGCCGGAAAGCGGGTCAGGTACTCGACATGGGCGACGCGGCCCATGGCGGCGCCCTCGTTGAAGAAGGCGCTCATATGCGGGCGCACCTTGTAGCCTTCCTCGGCGTAGTGGATCGCGGGTTGGATCAGCTCGGCGAGGCTGCGGGTGCCGAACCTGCGCAGTGCCGTGTCGAGGGCGCGGAGCGTCATCGGGGTCATGATCGACTGATAGCCGATCTCGTTCACCGCCCCCTTCAGGATGAAGCCGAAGCCGTCATCGGCCTCGCCCAGCACGATGTCCTCCCACATGTCGGGCCTGACCGCCAGCGGCGCCCGGCCGTGGAAATCGAGGCACTGGTGGATACCGGCCCCCGGCATGTAGACATGCATCGAACCGAAGCCCGCCACCCCGCACATGATCGGGTCGACCGCCGTCTGGGTCAGGGCGCAGGCCACCGCCGCGTCGACCGCGTTGCCGCCTGCGGCGAGGACTTCGGCCCCGGCCTCGACGGCCTCCGGTTGGGGCGCCGTGATGATCCCCTTCATCTTGGTCCCTCCAGACTGGTCAGGTCGGGCAAGGGCCGCGCGGTCGTCGGATCGGCGGCCAGCACCGGCTCCAGCGCCCGGGCGATCTCCAGGATCTTGCGGTCGCCGCCGCGCGGGCCCAGCACCTGGATGCCGAAGGGGAGCCCGAGGTCGTCCACACCGCAGGGCAGCAGCGCGCCCTGACCCATCGCCATGGTCGGCGCGTAGGAGATCGCCAGCCAGCGCATGTAGGTGGACATCGCCTCGCCGTTGATCTCCTCGACGAAAAGCTGGTCGTGCGGGAAGGGCGGCACCGAGGCGCCCGGGCAGATCAGCGCGTCGTACTTGTCGAAGAAGGCCAGGTAGTTCCGCATCACCCGGGCCTGCTCGTTATGGGCCCAGGCGAAATCGGCCAGCGAATATTCCAGCCCGCGCTCCACATTGTCGATGACGTTGCGGTCCAGAAGGTCACGGTGCTTCTTCAGCCGCTCGCCATGGGCCGAGACGAAGGTCAGCCCGCGCAGCACCTCGAACATGTCGTGGATGTTGCCGAA
>DATHZU010000469.1:0-4933 GCA_035458445.1 Thermohalobaculum sp.
ACCACATCACCGGCGGCGCCGAAGCCGAGACCTTCCAGCCGATGAACGTCAATTTCGGCCTGTTCCCGCCTCTCGAGGCGGAAATCCGTCAGGGCCGCAAGGGCAAGCGCGACCGCGCGCGCGCCTATACCGGCCGCGCCAAGGCGTCGTTGCAGGGTTGGGTGGGCGACCTGGGTTACGCCGATATCGGGTCTTCGAACGCCGGGCGGTCCGAAAAAGTTCAAACTTAGTTCTTTAACCATTTATGATTGTAGTACAGATTGCGTTCTAGATGGGTGAAGGTGCATGAACGAAACCGTTGCAAGACAGGATCGCCTGATCAACCAGCAGCAGCTGCGGCGGATGATCCGGAACTGCGCGGCCTATCCCCAGCTTGAAGAGCTCTTCGGTCCTGCCCGCGCTTCGGAGTTTAGCGAGCTGGTGTTCGAGGCCGAACTGTCTAAGCGTGCGCCCGGCAACCTGTACATCACCCTCTCGCCCGCGGAATTGCCCGAATTCGACCGCTATCTCAATGCGGTCGTCGGCGGCGAATGCAACCAGGTCAACACGAAGCGCGAGTATGTCATGGACCTGCTGCGGCGGGCGCTGGAGGGATCGCTGCGCAAGGGGCTGGACCTGCCCGAGCCATCGGGCGACAAGCACGGCAAGATCAGCTTCAGGCAGGAAGACACGGAAAGCGAAATCAAGAAGGCCGCCGACTGGATCTGCCTGACCATGCACAGCAATCCTCACGACCAGGTAGTGGACATGCTTCGCGATGCCGTCGCCGATGCGCCGCCAAAGGCGGTTCTGGGCCAGGATACGGGGTTGTTGGACCGCATTCACAAGCGGGTGGCTCCCGGCGCGCCAAGGCTGCGGGGCCCCAACCCCGAGATGCCCTATCCCTCGAATGTCGGTGGCAGGATGCTGCTGGAGACGGTGTTCCAGTGGACCGCAAATGCCGAATGGCCAGCCGCAGGCGACTCGAGATGGTTCGATGTAGCGCTGTTCTATCTGGGCGTGATCGGCACCGTGCAGGGCTTTCCCGACGGCAACAAGCGGGTCGCGCGCAGCGCCTATGCCATCGCTCTTCTGCGCAACAGGTGCCGGTTCGTGGCACCATCCAGGGAACTGGTCGCCGACCTGTTCAAGATGCGCTCCGAGACCTGATCCGCCTGCCCGGCTTGCCCGGCGCGGCGCGGCTGCCTATGCTTCGACCGATGTCCAACCAGAAAGATCGGCTAGCCGGCGTCTACGCAGTCTCCACGCCCGAGCAGGCGCAGGAATTCTACGCCGATTGGGCTGGCGACTATGACGACGAAATCGCCCGCAACGGCTATGCCACCCCGCAACGCTGCGCCGCCGCCCTCGCGGCGCACGCCCAGGCGCCCTGGGCACCGTTGATGGATATGGGCTGCGGCACCGGCATTTCCGGCCTGGCGCTGCGCGAAGCCGGCTTCGAGTGCCTGGATGGCTACGATTTCTCGCAGCAGATGCTGGACCGGGCGGCCGAGAAAGGCATCTACCGGAACCTCGCCATCGCCGACATGTCGAAGCCGCTGGAGATCGAGCCGGGCGTCTACCAGAACGCCGCCGCGGTCGGCTGCGTCACGCCGGAATACATGCCGGTGACGGTGCTGGACGAGATGCTGTCGAAACTGCCTGCGGGCGGTTGCCTGGTCTTTTCGGTCAACGACCGCTCGGCCGCCGATGGCTCGATCGTCGGGCGGATCAATACGCTCGTGGATTCGGGGGCGGCCGATCTGGTGTTCAAGGAATATGGCGACCACCTGCCCGCCATCGGCCTGAAGTCAACCGTGTACGTCCTGCGCAAGCGCTGAAGGGGCTTCAGCCGCCGGCGCATCCTGGTCCTGCTCGCGCTCCTGCCGCGTCCACATCTCGGCGTAGCGCCCGCCCAGCGCCAGCAATTCGGCATGGGTGCCGCGCTCGACCACGATTCCCCTGTCCAGCACCACGATCTCGTCGGCCTCCACCACGGTCGACAGCCGGTGGGCGATCATCAGCACGGTGCGGTTCTCGCCCAGCCGCCGCAGCTCGTCCTGGATCTGGCGCTCGGTCTGGCTGTCCAGCGCCGAGGTCGCCTCGTCCATGATCAGGATCGGCGGGTCCTTCAGGATCGTCCGGGCGATCGCCACCCGCTGCTTCTCGCCGCCCGACAGCTTCAGCCCGCGCTCGCCCACCATGGTGCCGTAGCCCTCGGGCAGGCCGGCGATGAAGTCGTGGATATGCGCCGCCTTGGCGGCCGCGACGACCTCCTCGTGGCTGGCGCCCTCGCGGCCATAGGCGATGTTGTAGCCGATGGTGTCGTTGAACAGCACCGTGTCCTGCGGCACGACGCCGATGGCGGCGCGCAAGCTGGCCTGGGTCACCTGCCGCACATCCTGCCCGTCGATCTCGACCGCACCGCCGGTCACGTCGTAGAGCCGGAAGATCAGCCGGAAGATGGTAGACTTGCCCGCCCCCGACGGCCCGACCACCGCCAGGCTGCGGCCGCCGGGCACCTCGAACCCGACCCCGCGAAGGGTCGGCCGGTCCGGGCCGTAATCGAAGTCCACGTCCCGGAAGGCAACCCGCCCCTCGCCCACCTTCAGCGGCCGCGCGTCCGGCGCATCGACGATCTCGGGCGCCTCGTCGGCCAGTTCGTACATCTCGCGCATGTCGATCAGAGACTGGCGGATCTCGCGATAAACGGTGCCGAGGAAGCTCAGAGGCATGGTAATCTGGATCACGAAGGCGTTGGCCATGACGAACGAGCCCACGGTCATTGCGCCCGCCTGTACCTCCAGCGCGGTCATCACCATCACTGCCACCAACCCGGCGGTGATGATCGCCGCCTGGCCGGCATTGAGCAGCCCCAACGTCACCGCGGTCTTGACCGCGGCGTCCTGATACCCGGCCATAGCCTGATCGTAGCGCTTGGCCTCGCGGCCCTCGGCGCCGAAATACTTGACCGTCTCGTAGTTCAGCAGGCTGTCCATCGCCTTCTGGTGCGCGTCCTGGTCCTCCTTGTTCATCCGGATGCGGATTCTCACCCGCCATTCGGTGATCGTGAAGGTGAACACCACATAGGCCGCGATCATCACCACCAGAACCGCGAAGTACCAGAACCCGAATTCCACCCAGAAGATTCCGGCAACCACCATCAGCTCGACGGTCAGCGGCACCACGTTGAAGACCAGGAACCGCAGCAGGAAGTCGATCGCCTTGATTCCCCGGTCGACGATCCGGCTCAACGCCCCCGTGCGCCGTGAGATATGATAGTTCAGCGACAACTGGTGGATATGGTTGAAGGTCCGCAAGGCAAGCTGGCGCAAGGCGTGCTGCCCGACCCGCGCGAAGACCACGTCGCGCAGTTGCTGCAGGGCCGTTCCCATCAACCGGGTGAACCCGTAGGCCAGCACCAGGAAGACCGGAGCGACCACCGCGGCATCCGCGGTCACGGGCGCCAGGCCGTCGACGGCGGCGCGGTAGAAGAATGGGGTCACGATGGTCGCAAACTTCGCCAGCACCAGCAGCGCCAGCGCGATCGCGACACGAATCCGCAGTTCCGGCCGGTCATGCGGCCACAGATCCGGCAGGACGCGCCTCAGCGTGCGGATGTCGGGCGCGCCCTCGGTCGAGGCGCGGCGGCGGCTTCTGCGCATTGGCTACTCCCGCGGGGGCGCCCTACTGACTGGTCACCAGTTCGGGCACCGTGAAGACCTGCCCGGGATATATGAGGTCCGGATCGCGGATCAATTCGGAATTGGCGCTGAAGATCAGACTGTAGCGCAGACCGGCGCCGTAATACTGCTCGGCGAATTTCCACAGATAGTCGCCCCGCTGGACGACGATCTTGCGCTCGCGGACCTCCTGCACCGAGGCCATGGGCGAATATTCGAACGGCGTCTCCAGGCGGCTGACGACCGTGCCTTTCGCGTCGACCGCGTCGAAGCGCAGCAATTGGGTGTCCTGCGCGATGCCCGCGCCGATCCGGGCCTCCCACTGCCCGCCGGCATCCAACCTTACCTCGGCCTTCAGAATCGAATTGGCATAGATCCGGATCAGCGTGTTCGCGGCGCCGCGGCCGGCGGCCACAAGGTCGCCACGGTCGGTGTAGGTGATCCGGTCCAGCGCGATTCCGGAGGCGGGCTCGGCCTCGGCGGGCTGCAGCAGGGTCACGCCGTCCTTCTCGGGCTTGACCAGCACGGGCGCCTTCTCCGCATCCAATTGCGGCAGGATGATCACCGGCCCGCTGGCGGCAATTTCACCCAGGCGCGGTTCGGCACCCTCGGCGGCCTGGCTGGCAGCGCTGGGCTGGGCGGCGGCATCGGCAGCCTTCTCGGCAGCGGCCTGATCGGCCTCGGCCTGCGCCGCCGCCTCCCGCTCCGCATTGGCCTTCGTTGCGGCGGTACGCGCTGTCGCCGCTTCCTCCGCCGCCAGTCGGGCGGCCTCGGCATTCTCGGCGGCCACGCGCGCGGCCTCGTCGCTCTCGCGGGCCAGGCGCTCGGCCTCGGCAGCATCTTCCTCGGCCGGCTGGGCGTCGGCCTCTCGGGCCGTCCGGTCGGCTTCCGCTTTCTCCGCCGCAGCGCGGGCGGCCTCCGCCTTCTCCGCCGCGGCCCGCGCCGCCTCGGCCTTTTCGGCGGCCATGCGCTCGGCCTCGGCGGCGGCAGCCTCGGCTTTCTCGGCCTCCGCCTTCTTGGCTTCGGCAGCGGCGCGCGCTGCCGCGAGCCTGGGCGAGATCGCGCCCCGAACCTGCTCGGTGATGTCGGCGCTGTCGCCCGAGAGCTTCGCCCTCAGCAGCAGCTCGCGCGGCTCGGACGAGGGCAGGATCTCCAGCACCGCCGCGAAATCGCCCTGGGCATCCGCCACGGCCTTGCCGATGACCGAGCCGTCCAGAACGACCTCGACTTCCTGCCCCGGGACCGCGTGCCCGGCGATGACCGCCTGGCCT
>DATHZU010000470.1:0-3701 GCA_035458445.1 Thermohalobaculum sp.
TGCCGGCCACGGCCCATCCGTCTGGCAGCAGCGCCTCCACCGCCTGGCCCAGCGCCTGCATCGCGTCCTCGGGTCCCCCGGGGTCAGAGGGAGAGCCATGGGCGACGATCAGCGCGGAGAAATCAGTGACTGGTGCCATCGGAGAAGGTGATCTTGTTCCAGACATTGTACTTGCCGGAGGGCTTCCTCATCGGCAGGCGCTTCACCTCCTCCAGCGTCGCGGCATCATAGACGATTACCGCGCCGTCGTCCTCCCAGACCGAGACCAGCGCGTGGCGGCCCGCACGGTCGAACTCCACATGCGCGACCGTGGCGCCGGGAACCGGGCGCAGCGTCTTGACGATCTCCAGGCTCTGCTTGTCGATCACGTGCATCACGTCCTTGTTCGGGCCGAAGAAGACATCCGCCCAGACATAGGGCGAATTCTCGTGACCGCGAAGGAAGAAGCCGGGCCCGAGGGTCTCGATCGCGCCGACCAGCGTCCAGTCCTCGATGTCGATCACCGAGAGCTTCGCCTGTTTAAGATGCGGCGTGGCCATGACCCGGCGGCCGTCGCGCATCCAGGTGATGCCCGAGCCCAGATGCGGCAGGCCGGGCAATGGCAGTTCGGCGATCTCGCGTCCGACATTGAGGTTGACCACGACTCCCCGGTCGCCATCACGCGCGGCGCCGATCAGGTTCCGGTAGTCGGGGTCGAAGAAGAAATCGTCCATCGGCGCCGAGACCCTGATCCGGCGAAGCGCGAAAAGGCCCTGCGACGAGGCTATGCCCTCGACCATGCCCTTCTCGCGGGAATGCACGAAGCCCTCGTAGACCGGCGGCGCGTCGGGGTCGGTCGCCACCTCCCAGATCTCCGGCGCATCCTTCAGCGCCACGATGAAGCTGTCCCGCGTCGGCGCCTGGTAGACGGCGGAGACGCGCGAGGCGATGCCGTCCTTGTCGGCCACCTCGAAGACCTTCTCGACCGAGAGATCGGCGGTCGAGAGGATGGTCAGCGTCTTCGGCAGGTAATTCGCCACCGCCAGGTGCTTGCCATCCATCGAGATCGCGATGTTGCGGCTGTTGAGCCCGGCACGGACCCGGCCGACCTCGTGCAGCGACCAGATATCGTATTTCTGCACCCAGCCGTCGCGCGACATGATGAAGACGAAGCGCCCGTCGGGGCTGAATTTCGGGCCGCCATGCACCGCGAAGGGCGTGGCGAAGCGGTCGATCACCTCGAACCGATCGCCGTCGAGCACGCTGACATGGTGGTCGCCGGTCTCGACCACCAGGAAGATGTTCATCGGGTCGGCGGAGAACACGGGCGCGGCGGCGGGCTTGTATTCCGGGTTCAGCTCCAGGCTTGCGGCGATCCGGTCCGGTCCCCAGGCGGGCACCTCGGCCAGCGGGGTCTGGAGGAACTCGGCCAGCGCGGCGATTTCCGGCGCGCCCAGGGTTTCGGCGAAGGCGGGCATCTGGGTGGCGGGGCGGCCATCGGCGATCACCGTCTCGAGGTTCGGCCCGCGCATCCGGCCGAGCGTCTCCGGGATCAGCGCCGGGCCGGTGCCGCCGAGCCGGGTCTCGCCATGGCAGGCGGCGCAATGCTCGGCATAGGTGGCGGCGGGATCGGCAAGGGCTGGCGTGGCCAGCGCGGCCAGCAGGCTAAGCGAAGCGATGCGCCGGATCATGGCTCTTCCCCCGGAACGGCTTGATGGTCAGTCGGGCGCCGGCGCCGTCGACGCCGATCTCGGCGTCCTCCAGATAGCAGGCAGGATCCTCGGCCCAGGGGTCGCCGGTCAGCTGCAGCGCGCGGATACGGGTGTTGCCGCCGCAGGTCGCCTGATAGGCGCAGGCGCCGCAGCGGCCCTTCAGCGGGCGCGGGCGCAGGCGGAGCTGCGCCAGCATCGGGTCGTCGCCGGTCCACAGCTGCGAGAACGGCGTCTGCTTGACGTTGCCGATGGTGTAGTCGGACCAGTAGGTGTCCGGGTGGACCTTGCCCTGCGGGTCGATATTGGCGACCCCGACGCCCGAGGAATTGCCGCCCCAGGCTTCCAGATGCCCCCGCAGATGGGCGATCTTCTCCTCCGCGAACCGCTCCTCGGCCCAGCGCAGGAAATAGACCGCGTCGGCGTCGTTGTTGCCGGTGACGATATCCAGCGCCGTGTTCTCGGAGGCCGCCGCCCAGGCGCGGTCGATCAGCAGGTCCATGGCGCGCCGCGAATGGGACCATTTGGCGTCCTCGCCGCGGTGCTTGTCGCCGCGCCCGGCATAGACCAGGTGCGACAGGTAGAACTTGTCGATCCCCTCGCTGTCGCAGAACGACAGCAACTCGGGAAGCTGGTGCTCGTTGTCGGTGGTGATGGTGAAGCGGACGCCGACCTTGATGCCGCGCTCCTTGCAGGCCCGCACACCGGCCACGGCCTCGTCGAAAGCGCCGATCCGGCCCCGGAACCAGTCATTGGTGGCGCCGATGCCGTCCAGGCTGATGCCCACATAGTCGAAGCCGATCTCGGCCACCTTGTCGGCGGTCTCGCCGACAACCTGAGTGCCGTTGGTCGAGAGCGCCAGATACATGCCCATCTCGCGGGCGCGAGCAGCGATCTGGAACAGGTCGCGCCGGGCCAGCGGCTCGCCGCCCGAGAGGATCAGCGCCGGTATCTTGAACCGGCCCAGATCCTCGAGCGTTTCCATCGCCTGCTCGTGGGTCAGCTCGCCCGGGAAATCCACATCCGCCGAGGTGGTATAGCAATGCCGGCAGCGCAGGTTGCAGCGCCGGGTCAGGTTCCAGATCACGACCGGCTTCACCGGCCCCTTGCGCCGGCGCACCGGAGTCGGCTCGACAAGCTGGCGCATGTAGTGGGAGAGGCGGAACATCACGGAACTCCTCGGTTGACAATTTCTCCGGTGCCGCGGCGAGGCAGCGGGAACGCCTGCGCCGTCCCCCCCTCCCTACCCTCCCCCGCGAGGGGGGAGGGGGGCAGGCTGCATCGCAGGCGCATCGGCTCGGACGCGGCGGCGGATGCGGGCGCCTCTCTCCCCCCTTGTGGGGGAGAGATGGAGAGGGGGGTGCGCCACGCCGCGCCGGTGCCTACCGGATCAGCCATCGGTGGCTGCTTTCAGCCTGAGCCCGGTCTTCTTCAGGATCCGGGTCGAGTAGAGGATATCCGAGGATCGGCAGGCCAGGCCCAGCAGCACCTCGATCCGGGCGCGCTTGTTCTCGACCTCGGTCCGGTCGCTGCCATGAACCATGGCGAACAGGTTGTAGGGCCAGTCCGGCAGGGCGCGCGGACGCAGGTAACAATGCGAGACGAAGTCCAGCGCCCCTACCCTTTCGCCCAGCTTGACCGCCAGCCGGTCCTCGACATCCCAGACGGTCATGCCATTGGCGGTCATGCCGAGCGCGTAGTGGTTCGGCGCGACGGCGATGCGGCGGATCACGCCGCGATCCTGCATCGCCGCCATACGCGCGATGACCTGGGTCTCGTCCAGGCCGACGGCATCGGCGATGGCCGCATAGGGCGCCGCAACGAGGGGCAGCCCAGCCTGGGTCGCCTCGATGATCGCCCTGTCCATTGCATCCACGGTCATGCCGCCACCCTGAAGCCCACGAAGAACTCCCGCTCCTTCGGGAACCGGAAGACCTTCAGCCCGGTCTCCGCCTCGATCGCCCGCGCCGCCGCCTCGATCCCCTGTGGGGTTTCGGTCGCCAGCACGAACCA
>DATHZU010000471.1:0-2281 GCA_035458445.1 Thermohalobaculum sp.
CTTCCCGATCGGCTGGGAGAAGCAGCCGGTCGCGGTGGTCCGGGCGCTCGGCGTCATCAAGCAGGCCGCGGCCGAGGCCAACATGGAGCTTGGTATCCTGGACCCCGGCCTCGGACAGGCCATCGCCCAGGCGGCTTCCGAGGTGGTGGCCGGCAAGTTCGACGACAACTTTCCGCTGGTGGTCTGGCAGACCGGCTCGGGCACCCAGTCGAACATGAACGCCAACGAGGTGGTCTCGAACCGCGCCATCGAGATCCTGGGTGGCCAGATCGGCTCGAAGAAGCCGGTGCACCCGAACGACCATGTGAACATGTCGCAATCGTCGAACGACACCTTCCCGACGGCGATGCATGTCTCGGCGGCGATGACCGCGCGCGACGTGCTGTTGCCGGGGCTGAAAAAGCTGCACGCCGAACTGGCCGCCAAGGCGGCTGCCTTCGACCACATCATCAAGATCGGCCGCACCCATACCCAGGATGCGACGCCGCTGACGCTGGGCCAGGAATTCGGCGGCTACGCCCATCAGGTGGCGCTGGGGATCGACCGGGTCGAGCGCGGCCTGAAGGAGCTCTATTTCCTCGCCCAAGGGGGCACCGCCGTCGGCACCGGGCTGAACACCAAGATCGGTTTTGCCGAGAAGGTCGCCGAGCGGATCGCCGCCATCACCGGTATCCCCTTCGTCACCGCGCCGAACAAGTTCGAGGCGCTTGCGGCGCATGATGCCATCGTCTCGATGTCGGGCGCGGTGAAGACGGTGGCGGCGTCGCTGTTCAAGATCGCCAACGACATCCGGCTGTTGGGCTCGGGCCCGCGTTGCGGCTTGGGCGAGCTGATCCTGCCCGAGAACGAGCCCGGCTCGTCGATCATGCCGGGCAAGGTCAACCCGACCCAGTGCGAAGCGCTGACCATGGTCTGCGCCCATGTCTTCGGCAACGACGCCGCCATCGGCTTCGCCGGCAGCCAGGGCCATTTCGAGCTGAACGTCTACAAGCCGATGATGTCCTACAACCTGCTGCAGTCGATGCAGCTGCTGGGCGACGCGGCCTCGGCCTTCACCGACAACTGCGTTGCCGGCATCGCGGCCGACGAGGACCGTATCTCGAAGCTGATGTGGGAGAGCCTGATGCTGGTCACCGCGCTGGCGCCCGAGATCGGCTATGACAACGCCACCAAGGTCGCCAAGACCGCGCACAAGAACGGCACGACCCTGAAGGAGGAGGCGATCAAGCTCGGCTTTGTCGATGCCGCCACCTTCGACCGGGTGGTCCAGCCGAAGGACATGCTGGGGCCGAAGTGAGCGGCCCCGGAGCATCCGGCATGTCCGGCAAGCTGGTCAACCTGCGCCGCGCCCGGAAGCGAAAGACCCGCGAAGACGCCCGGGCCGAGGCCGACGCGAGCGCCGCCCGGCATGGCGAGGCAAAGGCGGTGAAAAGCCTGCGCGCGGCGCGCGAGGAGTTGGAGGCCAGGCGCCTGGACGGCCACCGGCGCACGGATTCCGATGACCGGCAGTGAACGCCCGGTCAAGCGCTCGCTGACGCTGCAGGGCCACCGCACCTCGGTCAGCCTCGAGGCGGCCTTCTGGGCCGAGTTCCAGCGCCTTGCCAGGCAGCGGGGCCAGTCGGTGAATGCGCTGGCCACCGAAATCGACACCCGCCGCGCGCCCCCGGGATCGCTGGCCAGCGCGATACGGGTCTTCGTGCTGGAAGAGCTGCGCGCGGGCCGGTGAAGCAGGACCGGGGCAGGAGGGCTCAGTCCGATCCGTTCCTGCTCCGGGCGGCGATGCCAAGACGGTCCGGGCTCAGCGCCTCGCGCAACCGGCCAATCTCGACCGGTTTGCGCAGCACGTCGATGATCTCGAGCCCGCGCGCCTCGCCGACCGAGACTGCCACGTCCGAATAGGCCGGCAGCTTGCCGCTGACCAGGATGATCGGGCAGCGATGGGACGTGGAAGCCAGCCAGCTGACGGTCTCGATACCGTCGAGATGGGGCATCACCATGTCCAGCAGGATCAGGTCGGGATAGGGCGGCCGGGCGAGGTCATCGATCAGCTTCCGACCGTTTTCATATTCAACCACGGTCCATCCCAGCGGTTCGCTGACCCTGCGCACCAAGCTTCGGAATTCGGCTTCGTCATCGACGACCGCCAGTCTGAGACCAGTACTGCTGTCAGGACCGAAAACTCTAGTCTTTCGCGGCTCCGTCATTAAGGATTTTCCAAATCGCACGCGCCAAAATTGCCTTCGATACAGGCTTGCCGAGCACCTCTTCTCCCGGCACCGTA
>DATHZU010000472.1:0-2648 GCA_035458445.1 Thermohalobaculum sp.
GGATAGTAAACCCCAATGGAGAGCAGGTTCGACATCATCGTGGTCGGCGGCGGCCTGACCGGCCCGGCGCTGGCGCTGGCGCTGGCGGGCGCGGGGTTCCGGGTCGCCATCGTCGACCGGGTCGCGGCGGATCGCAGGGCCGCGCCCGATTTCGACGGTCGCGCCTATGCGGTGGCGCTGGGCTCGGCGCGGCTGCTGGGGTCGCTGGGGGTCTGGCCGGAGGTCGAGCCGAAGGCGCAGCCGATCCTCGACATCGAGGTCGACGAGGGGCTGCCCTCCGGTCTCTTCAGCGCGGCCCCCCTGCTGCATTTCGACCCGCGCGAGCTCGACGAGGGCCAGGTCGGCTGGATCGTCGAGGACCGCTGGCTGCGCGGCGCGCTGCTCGACGCGATGGACGCCGCCCAGAACCTCACCCAGATCGCCCCGGCCGAGGTCACCGGCGCCGACTACGCCAACGTCGCCACCCTGCGGCTGGCCGGCGGATCGGCGCCGTCGGCCTCGCTGATCGTCGCCTGCGACGGCCGCCGCTCGGCCCTCGCCGCGGCTGCCGGCATCCGCCGGCTGCGCTGGGGCTATGACCAGATCGGGCTGGTCAACGCCATCGCGCACGAGCAGCCCCATCACGGCGTCGCGCATCAGAGCTTCTTCCCCGGCGGACCCTTCGCTGTCCTGCCCCTCATCGATGACGGCGCAGCCCACCGCTCGTCGCTGGTCTGGTCCGAGCGCACGGGCGAGGCCGAGCGCCTCCGTAGCCTCGACGACGCCGCCTTCACTGCCGAGATCGCCGCCCGCATCGGCGGGCGTCTCGGCGAGATCGGCTTGATCGGCAAGCGCTGGGCCTATCCGCTGGACCTGACGCTGGCCGAGACCTATGTGGCGCCCCGCCTGGCGCTGGCGGGCGACGCCGCCCACGGCATCCACCCGATCGCCGGGCAGGGGCTGAACATCGGCCTGCGCGATGTCGGCGCGCTCGCCGAGGTGCTGGTCGAGGCCGCCCGCATCGGCGAGGATATCGGCACCACGATCGTGCTGGAGCGCTACCAGCGCTGGCGCCGCTTCGATGCCAACACGCTGGCGCTGGGCATGGACGCGCTGAACCGTCTGTTCTCGAACCACGACCCGGGGCTGAAGCTGATCCGCGACGCCGGGCTGAAGGCGGTCGACCGCATGGGCGGCCTGCGCCGCGCCTTCATGCGCGAGGCCGCGGGCGTGGCCGGCGACGTGCCCCGCCTGCTGCGCGGGCAGGCGCTCTGAGGCGATTGCACTACGAAACTTGAAATCGTTGTGCGGTTTGTTACACTACGATTCATGATTTCGTAGTGCAGGCCCCCATGCAACTGCCCCTCTCGATCCAGAACGCCTACCAGGACCTGCTCGCCGCGCATCTGCAGCGCGCGGTCGAGGACATCCCGGGCACGCCGTTCCTGCGCCAGACCGGAGGACGGGGCTACTGGTACGTGAACCAGCGCCTGGGCGACAAGGTCACCCAGCGCTATCTCGGCCCCGACAGCGACACCCTGCGCGAGCGCATCGAGCGCGCCAGGGGCGCGCGCCAGGGGCGCGCGCAGTTGCGCCACCATCGACCAGGCGACCGGCAAGGTGCTCTACGCCATGGCCCGCGCCGGGGTGTTCCGGCTGGGAGGCACCCTTGTCGGCACTCATGCCTTCCGGCTCTACGCCGCCGAACTGGGCGAGCTCTACCCCGGCCTCTCGGCCGCCACCGACGACATCGACATCGCCCAGTTCGCCAAGTTGGCGATCGAGGACAAGGCCGACCCCTCGATGGCCGAGACCCTGGCGGCCCTTTCGCTGTCGCCGGTGCCGACCGTCGATCCGAAGAACCGCGCCACCCGCTGGCAGATGCCGGGCGGCGGTGCGGTGGTCGAGTTCCTCACCCCCCGCATGACCGAACGTCAGGCCATCGTCAAGCTGGCGCCGCTCGGCCTCTGGGCGCAGGGGCTGCCCTTCCTGAACTTCCTGATCGCCGAGCCGATCCCGGCGGTGGCGCTCTACCGCGAGGGCGTGCTGGTGCAGGTTCCCCGGCCCGAGCGCTATGCCATCCACAAGCTGATCGTGGCCCAGCGCCGCTCCGGACCCCACCGCGGCAAGTCCCGCAAGGACCTGGATCAGGCCGCGGCGCTGATCCGCAGCCTGGCCGGGCAGCGCCCCTATGAATTGCTCGATGCCTATACCGTCGCGACGGCATCTGGCCCGGCCGGGAAGGCCGCCATCTCCAGATCGCTGGCTCAGCGCCCCGACTGCGCCGCGATGATCGAGGCCCTGCCAGCCTGACGCCGACCTTCCCATCGCTTTCCGGCCCCGGTATGACTCCCCCAAGGCAGGCTGCAAGACCGCGAGGGAGGAGATTCCATGGCCTATTGGCTGTTCAAGTCCGAGCCCGGCACCTGGGGCTGGGACGACCAGGCCCGAAAGGGCGAGGCGGGCGAGCAGTGGGACGGGGTGCGCAACTATCAGGCCCGCAACAACATGCGCGAGATGAAGCTCGGCGATCTCGGCTTCTTCTACCACTCGGTCGACGAGAAGCGCATCGTCGGCATCGCCGAGGTGGTCAAGACCTACTACCCCGACCCGAGCGACCCCACCGGCCGTTTCGGCATGGTCGACGTCAAGGCGCTCAAGCCCATGGC
>DATHZU010000473.1:0-3116 GCA_035458445.1 Thermohalobaculum sp.
TGTCCTGCCATGACGGCTCCCTGGCCATCGGCACCGTGAACGTCTCGGGTGGGCAACAGAACGTCACGTTCAACATGACGGGCACGGGCACGAGTGGCGAAATGCCGGCTGGCGCTGGATTGCTAACGGGATATACGCGCAATCTCGGCACCGACCTGACCAACGACCACCCGATCTCGTTCTCCTACACCGACGCCCTGGCCTTGCAGGACGGCGAGCTGCGGCTTCCCAGCGCGACACCGGAAATCGACAACCGCGTGCCGGGGGTGCGCCCGGAGGTTCCGCTGATCGACGACCAGTTGCAGTGCACCGCCTGCCACGACCCCCATATCCGCGACACCGTCGAGGCGAACATCAAGTTCCTCCGTCTCAACCGGTTCCAGGCTTCCGAGCCCCAAGCTGGCGCGTTCATCGCCAGCGTCGATCAGATCTGCCTCGCCTGCCACGAAAAGGAGGGCTGGGTCGGCTCGGCCCATGCCAGCAGCACCGTCGCCGACGAGATCTACAGCGCGGCCGCAGCGGCGCAGCGCGAGTTTCCCAGCGGCCAGGCGGTCTGGAAGGCTGGTTGTCTGAATTGCCACGACACCCACACCGTCGAGGGTGCGCGGCGGCTGCTGCGCGAGGGGACCGACAGCATCGCGGTTCCCAAGAGCGGCGGCAACTCGGCGATCGAGGAGACCTGCTACCAGTGCCACTCGTCGACCGGCGGCGTATTGGTCGGCCAGGGCGGCGCGAGTTTCCCGGTGCCGGACATCCGCACTGATTTCCAGCGGCTGCGCCACATGCCGATCGACGCAAACCCGGAGGTGCATGACATCGGCACCGGGACCGAGCCGCAGCCTGGCAAGGATTTCCTCGAGTCGCGCGGGCTGCTGGGGCGGGCCTCCGAGACCAACCGCCATGCGGAGTGCACCGACTGCCATAACCCGCACCGGGTGATCAAGAACCGGCGGTTCAACGCGCTTCCCGATATCCCCGATGCGGCCGGGACGCACGACCGCAGCAACACGTCCTCGCCGGACAATATCGCCTCGGGCGTGCTGCGCGGCGCCTGGGGGGTCGAGCCGGTCTATGGCTCGGCGGCGTTCCTGGCGCCGCCGGTCGCGTTCGATGTCAAGCGGGGCACGCCGCCGACCGGCGGCAGCACCGCGGCAACCGCGACCTATGTGACGCGCGAGTACCAGATCTGCCTGAAGTGCCATTCCGAATACGGATATGTCCAGCCGCCGCTGCTGGGGCTCAGCTTCGGCGGCACACCTTTCGGCACGAACGATGTCGAGCGCTACACCGATCAGGCGATGGAGTTCCAGGCACCGATCGGCGACCGGGGCAACCCGGGCGGCAATCACCGCTCGTGGCATCCGGTGATGGCCGAGACCGGGCGCACCACCGGCCTGCGCAGCGCGGATGCCAACAACTGGCTCGAGCCCTTCAATGACCCGTCGCTGATCGGATCGCAGACCATGTATTGCTCGGACTGCCACGGCTCGAGTACGGCCAACGGCACGATTCTGCCGTCGGGCGGCGAGAATGGAAACGCGTGGGGGCCGCACGGGTCGAACAACGATTTCATCCTTAAGGGCCAGTTCGACCAGACGACGGGCACCGGGCAGCAGGACGACCTCTGCTTCAAGTGCCACAGCTACACGCGCTATGCGACCAGGAACGGGTCGGGGATCCTCAGCGGTTTCGGCGGCAGCCGCGACGAGAACCTGCATGGCTACCACGCGGACAAGATCGGGCAGCTGCGCTGCACCTGGTGCCACGTTGCCGTGCCGCATGGCTGGAAGAACAAGGGGCTTCTGGTCAACCTGAACGATGTGGGGGCGGAAGCCGGCCTCGCGGCGGGCACCCAGGTGCGAAACAACACCACCGCGGGCTACACCAACGGCCCCTATTACCTGAACGCGATGCTTAAGGTGATCACATTCGCCACCAGCGGCAACTGGGAGGAGAACAACTGCGGGTCATCCGGGGCGCCCGGCAACGGTGAAACTGGGCGGGACTGGATGCGCGACAGCAACGAGAACTGCGAGAACCCGCCATGAGGCGCGCGGCTTTCGAATTGCTGCGGGCGCTCGGCTCGCACAGCGCCACGCTTGCGGTGCTGGGCGTGATGGCGCTGGTGGTGGCTGCAGGCCTTGGCGAGCCGGTCGATACCGCCGACTGGATGGGCGTGCCGGTGGCGGCGCTCTTCGTCAACCTGATCGCCGGGCTGGTGTCGCAATCGACCTTGCGCACGCAGCCGATGCTGTTCGCTTTCCACGCCATGCTGGCGGTGCTGGCGGTCCTGATCGGACTGGACCGGCTGACGGCGCTGAAGGGCCATGTCGAGGTCACCGAGGGCGCGGTGTTCGACCCGGCACTGGCCGTGGTCGAGGCGGGTCCGTTGCATCCCTATGCGCTGGACAAGGTCGCCTTCATTCAGGGTGGCTTCGAGATCGGTTACCTGCCGGGAATGAAGCGGCGCGAAACCGTCAGCCTGCTGAGCGTGCCGGATGGTGCCGGCGGATGGAACGAGGCCCGGGTCGGCGATGACGACCCGCTGATCGTGGGCGACTACCGCTTCTACACCTCGTTCAACAAGGGCTTTGCCGCGGTCGTCACCTACACCGCCGCGGACGGGCACAGCGTCACCGGCGCGGTTCACATGCCATCCTATCCGCTGCGCGACTTCGACCAGGGCAACGAGTGGGCTCCGCCGGGCCGGGCGCCCGTGAAGCTGTGGCTCAGCCTGTCTGAGCCGGTCTATGACGAAAACGCCGCCTGGCGTTTCGCCACGCCGAAGGACCCGGTGCTGGTCGCCATCGACGGCGACGCGCGCCGCGAGCTGCGGCCGGGCCAGGCGGCGGCCCTGCCCGGAGGCGGCAGCCTGCGGTTCGAGGAACTGCGCGTCTGGATGGGCTACACGATCACCGCCAACCCGTTCGGGGCCTGGATGATGGCGGTGTCGGTGGTCGCTTGCCTGGCGCTGGCGCTGCATCTGCTCGAGAAATTCCGGACGCGGCCGAAGAGCCAGCCGTCCGGGGTTGGATTGCGCCATGCCGATTGAGATGACCCTGCTGCGGATCGGCGCCGCCCTTTATCTGCTGGCGGCAGCGATGGCGGTCGGCTTC
>DATHZU010000474.1:0-2339 GCA_035458445.1 Thermohalobaculum sp.
GAGCCGTCATCGGGCTGGATGAAGCCGAAGCCCTTGGTGGCGTTGAACCATTTCACGGTGCCAGTGGCCATGTCCGTGTCTCCTTCTTGGGTGCCGCGCGCGGGATGCCGCGGCTGTGGCTGTGTCGGTCAGATCGGATCGACCGGCAGCCTCGAGAGACGAACGGCGATTCTATGGTCGAACGATAGCGTTGCATATATCGTCCTATCGGGGCCATCTTGCAAGGAATTCTGCGTTTCTCCTAGAATATCGCCGCAGACGATCCTCGATGAAGGTGTTGCCGTGATCCCGTTACGGACCTGCCTGCTGCTCATGACTCTGGCCCTGGGCGTCTTTCCCGCCGTGGCGCTGGGCCACAGCTTCCAGTTGGGCGTGATCGTTCCGCTCTCGGGTCCGGGAGTTGCGCAGGGGGTGGCCGCGCTGGACGGGTTGCGGTTGGCCACCCGAGAGCGCGATTCGCATCCCGACGAGACCTCGGACGGTCACTTGGGCGGCCTCGACAGCCATCTGGTCCCGATCGACAGCGCGTTGATCGAGCACCCGGAAATGTTTCGCGCCGCCCTGACCGGGCGGCCGCTCGACATCGTCACGATCGCCGATGGTCGCGAGGATACTGGCGCGATTGCCGAGATTCTGTCCGAGCCCGGCATGCCGGTCTTTTGCCCCCCGGCAGCCGGCCCGGTTCCTCCGGATCGGCTCGCTTCCGCCGAGGCCGAAGCGTTCCGGCAGGCGTTCCTGGGCGAATTCGGCTATCCGGCGACCGAGTCCGCCGTTCAGGGCTACAATGCGGGCCGCGCCGTTGACGCGGCGGTACGCCCGCTCGGTGGCGTCGGGGATACCCAGGCGCTCAGGCGCCTCTGCGGCGGCGGCTAGGCGGGCAAAATTCGGCGATCCATCTGGACCGGCGCCCCGGCCTGCGCTACACAACATCTATGAGCACGATCCTTCCCGACGACGACATGCAGGGGGTGGTCCCGGAGCCCTTGGCGCGTGCGCTGGGCGAGCGCTACCTCACCTACGCCCTGTCCACCATCATGCACCGGGCGCTGCCGGACGCGCGCGACGGGCTGAAGCCGGTGCACCGGCGGCTGTTGTGGGCGATGCGCCAGCTGAAGCTCGACCCGAGCCAGGGCTACAAGAAATCCGCCCGCGTGGTCGGCGACGTGATCGGCAAGTATCACCCCCATGGCGACCAGGCGGTCTATGACGCCCTGGTGCGCGCGGCGCAGGATTTCAGCCTGCGCTACCCGCTGATCGACGGCCAGGGGAACTTCGGCAACATCGACGGCGACGGCGCGGCGGCCTACCGCTACACCGAGGCGCGGCTGACCCCGGTCGCAGCCGCGATGCTCGAGGGGCTGGACGAAGACGCGGCCGATTTCCGCCCCACCTTCAACGGCGAGGACGAGGAACCCGAGGTTCTGCCCGCCGCCTTCCCGAACCTGCTGGCCAACGGCGCCACCGGCATCGCGGTCGGCATGGCGACCTCGATCCCGCCGCATAATGCAGGCGAACTGGCTGAGGCATTGCTGCACCTGATCCGCCACCCGAACGCGCGGACCGAGACCCTGGCCGAGATGATCCCGGGCCCGGACTTCCCCACCGGCGGCGTTCTGGTGGAGGGCCGCGAGTCGATCCTGGAATCCTACCGCACCGGGCGCGGCTCGTTCCGCCTGCGCGCCGCGTGGCAGGTCGAGGACCTCGGCCGCGGCACCTGGCAGATCGTGGTCACCGAGATTCCCTACCAGGTGCAGAAGGGCAAGCTGGTCGAGCGCATCGCCGAATTGATCAACAGCCGCAAGATTCCCATCCTGGCCGATGTGCGCGACGAAAGCGCCGAGGATATCCGCCTGGTGCTCGAGCCGAAGAGCCGCGCCATCGCGCCCGACGTGCTGATGGAGACCCTGTTCCGGCAGTCGGATCTCGAGGTCCGCATTCCCCTCAACATGAACGTGCTGATCGACGGGCGCACGCCCAGGGTCTGCTCGCTCGCCGAGGTTCTGCGCGCCTTCCTCGACCACCGCCGCGAGGTGCTGCAGCGCCGCTCGCGCCACCGCCTGGCCAGGATCGGTCACCGGCTGGAAGTGCTGGAAGGCTACATCATCGCCTTCCTGAACCTCGACCGGGTGATCGAGATCATCCGCACCGAGGACGAGCCCAAGCCGGTGATGATGGCCGAGTTCATCCTGAACGACATCCAGGCCGAGGCGATGCTGCACCTGATTCGCCACCCGAACGCGCGGACCGAAACGCTGGTCGAGATGATCCCCGGCCCCGACTTCCCGACCGGCGGGGTAATGGTCGAGAGTCCCGAATCGATCCTTGAGGCCTACCGCACC
>DATHZU010000475.1:0-2389 GCA_035458445.1 Thermohalobaculum sp.
TTCTTCCGGGCGCGCCGAGGCCGCGCCCATGGATTCCGGTTCAAGGACTGGACCGACTTCCAGGCCCTTGCCCAGACGCTCGGTACCGGCGACGGCGCCAACAAGGCCTTCCAGCTGGTGAAGGCCTATGCGAGCGGCGGCATCGTCGAATCACGGGTGATCGCGAAGCCCGTCGCGGGCTCGGTCGCGGTCTATCTCAACGGCGCACCGCAGGGCGCGGGCTGGTCTGTCGATACGATCACCGGTCTCGTCACCTTCACGCTGGCGCCGGCAAACGGCGTGGCGGTCTCGGCTGACTTCGAGTTCGACGTCCCGGTGCGCTTCGACACCGATCAAATGGAGATCACCATCGAGACCTACGACCTCGCGCGCTGGGCCGAAATCCCGGTGGTGGAGATCCGCCTGTGAAATCCGTCTCGGCCGCGCTCGAGGCCCACCTTGCCGAGGAGACCACGACGCTCGCGACCTGCTGGCGGATTGCGCGCACCGACGGGGTCGCGTTCTTTTTCACCGATCACGATCGCGACCTCGATTTCGAGGGCAATCTCTACCGCGCTTCGACCGGCTACTCGCGCACCGCCATCGCCAATGACGCCTCGCTCGCTGTCGACAATCTCGACGTCGAGGGCGTGTTCGATGCGGCCGAGATCACCGAGCAGGACCTCCGCGCCGGGTTGTTCGATCACGCCGAGGTTCGGGTCTTCCTGGTCAACTGGAGCGATCTAGGCCAGGGCGCGCTTCGCATGCGCCGCGGCTGGTTCGGCGAGGTGACGCTTTCGGAACAGGGGTTCTTTCGCACCGAGCTTCGCGGCATGACCCAGGCGCTGTCGCAGCGCATCGGCGAACTCTATTCACCGGAGTGCCGCGCCGATCTCGGCGACCACCGCTGCCGCGTGCCGATCGCGCCGCCGGAGATTACCCGCGACACGAGCTATGCGGTGGGCGACATCGTCCGCGTCGTGACGGCGCCGGCCGGGCCGGACCCATACGAGAACCGGATCTATCGCTGCACGACCGCCGGCACCACCGACACGGTGCAGCCAACCTACGACACCACGCCGGGCGTCGAGACCATCGACGGCACCGCCATCTTCGTTGCCGAGGAGTCCTGGACGCGAAGCGGCGAGGTCACGGTCGTGATCGACCGGGCGAGTTTCGAGGTGCTGATCGACGAGTCCCGCGCGATCGATGGCTGGTTCACCGGCGGCGTGCTGACCTGGTCGAGCGGCGCCAATGCCGGGCGAGCCTCGGAGGTGCGGGACTGGCTCGAGAGCCCGGGCCGGATCACCCTGTTCCTGCCGCAGCCCTTTGCGATCGCGGTCGGCGACCGGTTCGAGGTCTATCCCGGCTGCGACAAGCGGCTTGCGACCTGCACCGGCAGGATCTCGAACGTGCTCAACTTTCGCGGCGAGCCGCACCTACCCGGACCGGACCAGTTCCTGCGCTATCCCGATGCCAAGTAAGGACGACGTTGTCGCTGCCGCGCGCGCCTATCTCGGCGTGCCCTGGCGCCACCAGGGGCGGAGCCGTCTCGGGCTCGACTGCGCCGGCCTGGTCGCTCTGGTCGCGCGCGATCTGGCCTTGAGCGACTACGATTCCACCAATTACCGCCGCCACGCCCAGGGGCAGGCCTTCGTCGGTCATTTCCGCGACCGCATGGACCAGGTTGCCATCCTCGAGATGGCGCCCGGCGACGTGCTGCTGTTCGCCGACGGCGCCTACCCGTGCCATTCGGCATTTCTGAGCGAGCGCCACGGGGTTTTCTACCTGATCCACGCCCATGCCTCGCGCCGCAAGGTCGTCGAGGAGGCCTATGCCGGCGAGTGGCCCGGCAAGGTCAAGTTCTGCTTCCGCTTCCGCGGCCTCGAAGGCGCCTGAGCCATGGCCATTCTCGTTGCAGTGGGCGGGGCCGCCCTCGGCTCCGCCATCGGCATCGGTCCGTCCGCGGGCTGGCTGATCGGCTCGGTCGTCGGCAACCTCCTGTTCCCGCAGAAGGGCCAGGATGTCGTCACCGAGGGGCCGAGGCTCGGCGATCTGACGGTCACCTCCTCGGCCTATGGCGCGCCGATCTCGATCGGCTACGGCACGCTGCGGATGGCCGGCAACATGATCTGGTCGGCCGGCATCCGCGAACAGAAGAACGTGAGCCGCACCCGGACCGGCGGCAAGGGCGGCGGCGGGGGCGGCAGCCAGACCACCGTCTCCTATTCCTACTTTGCCTCCTTCGCGCTCGCTTTCGGCGAGGGCCCGGCCGAGGACGTGCTCCGCATCTGGGCCGACGGCAAGCTCATCTATGACAAGACCGGGCAGAATTCCGAGGTCTCGAAGAGCGGGCTGCGGTTTCGTTTCTATCCCGGGGACGAGAGCCAGCTGCCCGACGGGCTGATCG
>DATHZU010000476.1:0-4726 GCA_035458445.1 Thermohalobaculum sp.
GTCGCGGATGACCTCCAGATGCAAGAGCCCCAAGAAGCCGCAGCGGAAGCCGAAGCCCAGCGCGGCGGAGGTCTCCATCTCGTGGGAGAAGCTGGCGTCGTTCAGGGCCAGCTTGTCGATGGCGTCGCGCAGGTTTTCGAACTCGGCCGAGTCGACCGGGAAGAGGCCGCAGAACACCACCGGCTGGGCGGGCTTGAAGCCCGGCAGGGCTTTTTCGCAGCCCTTCTTCTCGTGCGTGATGGTGTCGCCGACCCGGGTGTCGCGGACCTGCTTGATCGAGCCGGTCAGGAAGCCCAGCTCGCCCGGCCCCAGCACGTCGGTCTGGGTCATCTTGGGGGTGAAGATGCCGACCCGGTCGACGCCATAGACCGCGTTGGTCTGCATCATCCGGATGCGGTCGCCCTTCTTCAGCACGCCGTCCATGATGCGCACCAGCACGACGACGCCGAGGTAGGCGTCGTACCAAGAGTCGACCAGCATCGCCTTCAGGGGCGCCTCGCGGTCGCCCTTGGGCGGCGGCAGGCGGGTGACGACGGCCTCCAGCACGTCCTCGATGCCGATGCCGGTCTTGGCCGAGATCAGCACCGCGTCCGAGGCGTCGATGCCGATCACGTCCTCGATCTGCTCGGCGACGCGCTCCGGCTCGGCGGCGGGGAGGTCGATCTTGTTCAGGACCGGCACAATCTCGTGGTCGGCGTCGATGGCCTGGTAGACGTTGGCCAGGGTCTGCGCCTCGACGCCCTGGCTGGCGTCGACCACCAGCAGCGAGCCCTCGACCGCGCGCATGGAACGCGAGACCTCGTAGGCGAAGTCGACATGGCCGGGCGTGTCGATCAGGTTCAGGATGTATTCGCGCCCGTCCTTCGCCTTGTAGAGCAGGCGCACGGTCTGGGCCTTGATGGTGATGCCGCGCTCGCGCTCGATGTCCATCGAGTCGAGCACCTGCGCCTTCATCTCGCGCTCGGTCAGCCCGCCGGTCGACTGGATCAGACGGTCGGCCAGCGTCGATTTCCCATGGTCGATATGGGCGACGATCGAGAAGTTCCGGATATGCGACAGGTCGGTCATGGCGCGCCTTATGCGGCGGCGGCGTCATGCCGTCAAGCGGCGGCAAATAGGCAGCGGCGATTGACGCGGCGGCCGGTCTGAGACTAGGGTCTGTGCGCAAGTGCGGGAGATATCATGCAGCGGCTGCTACTACTGTTGGGCGCTATAGGCATGCTGATGGTCATCGTGTCGGTGGTGACCATCGTGCGCTTCTCCTACGACCCGCCGCCCTATTCCGGCCTGCCCTTCGAAATCACCCTGACACCGGAGGAAACCCGTGCCGAGCTCGACCGGCTGGCGGAGCTGCGCGACCAGTCGCTGCCGTCGTCGCTGGGATCGATGGCCAGTGCGGCGCAGGGCTGCATCCAGGGATCGCTGGGCAAGACCCCCGATGCCGAGGTGCTGCAGGCCGCCAGACGGTTCTTCCTGATGATCTTCGCGATGCGCAACCGGTTCGAATCGCCGCTGATCGACCCGCGGATCGCCGATATTCCGCTGGACGGCCCGCCGAGCGTCGACGGGCTGCTGGATTACTGGCGGAGCGAAGGCGCCTCCAAGGCCACCGCCGACCGCTGGCGCTGGATCCTGGCGCATTATGCCCGGGTCGATCACCCGATCTATACCGGCATCGCAATCGAGCCAGGAGGCTGGGCGAATGCCGACCTGGACAAGCTGTTCCTGTCCGTCAAGCTGAGCGGCGAGTCGTTCATCTCGTGCTATCGCTCGCGGTCCGGGGGTTAGGCGAGATCCACCACCAGCCGGGCGGCGGCGTGCTCGATCATGTCCAGCGCGTGTTCGTAATCCTCGGGGCCGCCGTGATAGGGGTCCGGGATATCCAGCCCGTCCGGGTGGAACAGCCGGATCACGGCGCGCGCGCCATCGGGGGCCAGCCGCCGCAGATCGGCGACGTTCGAGGCATCCATCGCCAGGATCAGGTCGAAGTCGTGAAAGTCCGCCGGCCGTATCTGCCGCGAGCGCTGGGCGCTGGTGTCGTAGCCCCGCGCGCGCGCCGCCGCCACGCCGCGCGGATTTGGCGGATTGCCCGCGTGCCAGGCGCCGATGCCGGCCGAGTCCACCGCGATCTCGAGCCCGGCCTCGGCGGCGCGCGCCTCGAGCACGCCCTGGCCCATCGGCGAACGGCAGGTGTTTCCGAGGCAGACGACAAGGATACGGCTGGCCATGCGAGTCACTTTCGATAGTATGGGTCGGGTCCAAGAACGAGGCATACATCATGATCCCCCGCAGCCTGAAATGTTTCCTCGCCGCCGCGGCAATCCTGGCCGCCGCGCCGGCCGCCGCCCAGGAGCGGCCGCAAGGCTGCGTGCTCGAGGCCTGGCCGGCCTTCCTGGACCCCTGGGACCAGACCCACCAACTGCAGGAGAAGATTCCGACCGATGCGGGCGAGGTGCTGGCGATTCGGTTCGGGCCGCTGTCGGGCGAATTCGCCAAGCTCTACATGTTCATGCTGGTCCGCGACGGCTGCGACCGGCATATCCTCAGCGTCGGGTCCTTCGGCTTCCAGACCGAGTTTGCCCGCCAGCGCGGCGAGATCGGCGAGGGCGACCGAATCTATCACCTGGACCTTTTCGGGCCGGACAGCCATCAGGTGCTGGAGTTCCTGCGCGACCCGCCCGGCTACGAGGCGATGCGGGCGCGCGCGCTGGAAGTGCTGCGCTGATGGAATCCAGCGCCCGCCGGTAATTCTGGGAAAAGACGATGCCGACTGTCCTCCTGCAAGGCCGGCTGGCCGTTCAGCGTGAAGCCTTGCTCCGCGCCCGGCTGGACGAGCGCTGGCGGATCACCACCTGGCAGCCCGGCGACGATCCGGTCGAGGACTTCGCGCCGCGCGCCGCCGCCGCCGACATGATCGTCGGCGGTGCGATCCCGCTGGAAAGCTGGCCGCCGGTGCCGAAGCTGAAGCTGTTCCAGATTCCCTGGACCGGGCATGAATGGACCAGCGCCGGGCGGATGCCGAAGGGCGTGCCGGTCTGCAACTGCTTCGAGCACGAGATCAGCATCGCCGAATACGTGCTGGCTGCGATGCTGGAATGGCAGGTCGGCCTGCGCCGGATGGACCGGGACTTCCGCGCCCGTGGCTGGGGCGGCCTCGGGGTCGCTTCCGGGCCGCAGCATGGCGAGCTTTACGGCGGCACCCTCGGCGTCATCGGCTACGGCCATATCGGCCACGAGGTGGCGGTGCGCGCCCGGGCCTTCGGAATGAAGGTGGTAGGCGTGCGGCGCGCGCAGCCGCCCTGCCCGCCCGAGCTGGAATGGCTCGGCACCATGGACCGGCTGGACGAGTTGCTGGCGGTCAGCGACTTCGTGCTGGTGGCCTGTGGATTGAACGCCGAGACCCGCGGCCTGATCGATGCCCCCCGGCTGGCGCGGATGCAGCCGGGCGCGGTGATCGTCAACGTCGCGCGGGGCGCCATCATCGACGAGGCGGCGCTTTATTCGGCCCTGAAGGCGCGCCAAATCGGCGGCGCCGTCCTGGATGTCTGGTACAATTACCAGGAGCCGGGCGAGCCGGATGTCTGGCCCTCGAACCTGCCCTTCCACGAGCTGGACAACGTCATCTGCTCGGCCCACGAATCCGCCTCGACCCAGGCACAGGTCGAGCGCCGCTGGGACTTCGTGGCGGCGAACCTCAACCGGGTCGCCCGCGGCGAGGCGCCCCTGAACCTGCTGTACCGCGGAACCGGCGGATAGGGCGGCGGACCGGATTACCACCCGGGGTCCGGGGCCAGAATCCGGTCGAGCGGCCCCCAGTCCTCGGGTTCGAGATACACCTGCACCACCACCACCTCGCGCAGGAAGAAGGGCGGCAGGCGCGCGGCATCCTTCTCGGTGGTGACCAGCATCGCGCCTTCGGCCTGCGCACGCCGCTGCAACCGGCGCAGCACCGGCGGCGGATAGGCGCAGTGGTCCGGGAAGGCGAAAGTGGCAGCGATCCGCGCGCCCATGCCGTTCAGGGTGGTGAAGAACTTGCCGGGCCGGGCGATCCCGGCGAAGGCCAGCACCGTCTCGCCCTCCAGCGACAAGCCGGTCTCGCGCGGCTTCAGCCGCGCCGCCAGCGGGCGGTGGGCGGCCAGTTCCGGCCAACGCTCCAGCGCCGCGCCGCGCTCGGCCACGGTGCCGACCAGCACCACCAGATCGGCGCGCGCAAGGCCCGGCGCAACCGGCTCGCGCAGCGGTCCAGCGGGAAACAGGCACCCGTTGCCGAACCCTTGGACCGCGTCGACCATCAGGATCGTGCGGTCCTTGACCACGCCGGGGTTCTGGAATCCGTCGTCCAGCAGGATGATCTCCGCCCCGGCCTCTGCCGCCGCGCGGACCCCGGCGGCGCGGTCGCGGGCCACCCAGACCGGCGCCAGCGCCGCCAGCATCAGCGGCTCGTCGCCGACCTCGGCATGGGAATCGCGCAGCGGATCGACCCGGTGCGGCCCTATACTGGCCAACCGCCCGCCATGGCCGCGGCTGACAACATGGGGCGCGCGCCCCTGGGCCAGCAGCCGAGAGATCAAGGCCGCCACCATCGGCGTCTTGCCCGCGCCGCCCACGGTCAGGTTGCCGATACAGATCACCGGCACCGGGGCGCGGTAGGGCCGCACGCCCCGCGCCCGCCACCAGGCGCCCAGCCGCCACAACAACGTCAGGGGCGCCAGCAACCGCGCCTGCC